>JAFAIV010000122.1 GCA_019236545.1 Actinomycetota bacterium
GCGCCGAAACGGCGACCGCGGGCCTGGAGCGGAAGCGTGATGACAGACCTGGTGTCGAGCCGCGCCAGCGCTTCGCTGCCCTCCGGCCATCCGAGGCGGAGCGGGTCGCGCACGGCCGGGATGTGCTGGACGGCGCCGCTCGTGAACGCCTTCATGATCGGCGTCTTCGCGAACGCCCGCTGGTCGAGCTCGGCCGGGAGAGACGCGAGGTCCCGCTCGAGCTCGGGGTCGGCGTGCGTGTACGCGACCCGGTGGAGCGCCGTCCCGTCCTCGTTCGCGAGGTAGACGTGGCACGCCTCCCCGAGCCTCGGCACGACGATGTGCGGGACGCGGCGGAGGGTCTCCTCGAGGTCGAACGTCTCGGTCAGCTGCTCGGTGGCGTCGAGCAGCAGCTCGAGGCGCTCGCGACCCGCCCGCTGCTCCTGGTCGGCGAGCTTCTCGTGGGTGACGTCGTGCGTGACCGCGATCGCGAGTGCCGGCTCGCCGTCCCGGCCGAGGACGGGATTGGCGCGGATCGCGTACCAGCGCTCCTCTCCGGTCTTCTTGTTGCGGCCGCGGACGACGCGCGCCGCGCCGGTGCCGCGCAGCGCGAGCGAGGTCGGCATCTCCTCCAGCGGCAATGGCAGGCCGCTCTCGTCCGCGAGCTCGAAGAGGTCCGGCCGCGTCCGGCTTGCGACGGCGAGCAGCGCGTCGACGCTCTCGTAGCCCATCGCGTGCGCGGCGGCGTCGTTCGCGTAGACGATCGAGCCGTCCGGCTTCTGGACGGTGATCGCGGCACCGACGGTGCGGAGGATCGTCGCGAGCTCGTCGCTCGACTCCTTCAGACGCTGCTGGAAACGCATCCGCACCGTGACCGAGGCGAGATGGCTCGCGATGGCGCGCGTGAGCTGGACTTCGCGCTCGGTCCACTCGTGCGGCTCGTCGCGGTAGAGCATGAACTTGCCGAGCGCGCGGTCGCCGTGGACGAGCGGGACGAACGCGAGCGCGCCGATCCCCTCGCGGCGGACGACTTTCTCCAGCTTCGGCTCGAAGCCGGCGCTCGCGACGTCCGGGACGAGGACCGGCTGCGGGTCGATCGCGTCCGGCGCCCACGGGCTGTGCCCTTCGGTGGCCGCGCGATACGTGTCGGAGAGCCCGCGCCACGCGCGGAAGCGGAAGACGCCGGCCTCGTCGGCGAGCAGGACGGAGGCGCGATCGGCGGCGGTCGCCTCGAGGAGCGCGTCGAGCGCGGTCTGGAGGACGGTCTCGAGGTCGCCGGCGTCCTTGACCGCGTCCGCGAAGCGGTAGACGGCATCGAGGTCGCGGAGCCGCGACCGGAGCTCCTCGCGCTCCGTGACGTCCTTGGCGGTGCCGAGCAGGAAGCGGAGGCTTCCGTCCGCGCCGTAGACGGGGACGCCGCGCGCCTCGATCCAGATCCAGCCGCCATCGGCGCGGCGCAGCCGGACCGTGACGGCCTCGACGTCGCTGCCGCCGGAGACGGTGGCGAGCCCGGCGGTCGCAACCGGAAGGTCGTCGGGATGGATGAGATCGAGCGTCTGGGTGCCGGAGAGCTCCTCCGGCTCGTACCCGATCAGCCGGTACGACGGCGAGGCCCAGACGACCACGCCCGCAGGGTCGAGCAGGGCGATCAGGTCGTGCGAAAGATCGATCGCGAGGCGACGCACCGTCTCGTCGACGGTCGCTGCAGTAGCCTCCTCGAGCGGCTCGAGCCCGCTTGCCACACACCCCCCGGTCTGGGCGAAACGTTCGCCCGGGAGTGTGCACGATCGGAGGGCTTCGTGCGGCCGGGGCTACAATGGCCGCCGCTTCGGGCCGTTAGCTCAGTTGGTAGAGCAGGGGACTCTTAATCCCAAGGTCGAAGGTTCGAATCCTTCACGGCCCATCTCTTGAAGGTCTTCTCCGTCGTCGGGAACCGGCCGCAGTTCATCAAGTCGGGCCCCGTCTCCGTCGCCCTGCGGGAGGCGGGCATCGAGGAGATCGTCCTCCACACCGGGCAGCACTGGGACCACGACCTCTCCGAGGTGTTCTTCGAGGAGCTGGGCCTGCCGGAGCCGCGCTACCGCCTCGACCTGCACACGGCCGACCCGGAGGCGATGCGACCCGGGATCGCGGCGGCGGTCGCGGAGACGGAGCCGGACTGGGTGCTCGTCTACGGCGATACGAACTCGACGCTCGCAGGCGCGGAGGCGGCGGGTGGCGTGCCGGTCGCTCACGTCGAGGCGGGGCTGCGCAGCGGCGACCTCTCGATGCCCGAGGAGCGGAACCGGCTCGCGGTCGACCGCGTGGCTGCGCTCCTCCTCTGCCCGGACGATCGCTCGCGCGAGACGCTCGCGCGCGAGGGCGTCACCGGACGCGTGGAGGTCGTCGGCGACGTGATGGCCGACGTCTCGCTCCAGCTCGCGCCGATCGCCCGCGAGCGGTCGCGGATCCTCGAGCGGCTCGACCTCGAGCCGGGCGGCTACCTCGTGGCGACGATCCACCGCGAGGCGAACGTCCGGCCGGAGCGGCTGGCGCGAATCCTCGACGGGCTCGGACGGACCGGCGAGCGCACGATCTTCCCCGCGCACCCGCGCACGCGCGGGCTCCTCGAGCGCGTGCCCGCGAACATCGATGTCGTCGACCCGCTCGGCTACCTCGACATGGCGGCGCTCGTCTCCGAGGCCCGCGTGCTCGTCACCGACTCGGGCGGCCTGCAGAAGGAGGCGTACTGGTACGGCGTCCCCTGCGTGACGGCGCGACCCTCGACGGAGTGGGTCGACACAGTCGCCGCCGGGGCCAACGTCCTCGTCGACGACGACCCGGTCGCGCTGGCCGCGGCGGTCGCTCGGGCGCGGATGCCGGAGGGGCGGCCGCAGCTGTACGGAGACGGTCACGCCGCCGAGCGGGTGGCCGCTAGCCTTGCCGCGGCATGAGCGAGGGCACCCACTACGACGTCGCGGTCGTCGGCGCCGGCTACGTCGGCCTGCCGCTCGCCGTCACCTTCGGCGAGTCCGACTGCCGCGTGCTGCTCGTCGATGTCGTCCAGCGCGTCGTCGACGGAGTCAACAGGGGCGAGAGCCACATCGAGGATGTCGAGAGCACGCGGCTCGCCCCGCTCGTCGGCGACGGGCTGATCCGCGCGACGAGCGACTACGCCGAGATGCGCGACGCCGACGCGATCCTGATCGCGCTGCCGACGCCGCTCTCCCGCCAGCGCGAGCCCGACCTCTCGATCGTCGAGAAGGCCGCCCGCGGCATCGCCGGGGTGCTGCGCGAGGGCCAGGTCGTCGTCCTCGAGTCGACGACGTGGCCGGGCACGACGCGCGAGGTGCTCCAGCCGATCCTCGAGGAGGGCTCGGGCCTGAAGGTCGGCGAGGGCTTCCACCTCGCGATGTCGCCGGAGCGCGTCGACCCGGGCCGCGAGGACTGGACGACGAAGACGACGCCGAAGGTGCTCGGCGGGATGACGCCCGCGTGCACGCAGGCCGCGGCCGCCGTCTACCGGCGCGCGATCGACATCGTCCACGAGCTCTCGACGCCGGAGGCGGCCGAGCTGACGAAGCTGCTCGAGAACATCTTCCGCGCGGTCAACATCGCGCTCGTGAACGAGCTCGCCGTCCTCTGCGACCGCATGGACATCGACGTCTGGGAGGTCATCAACGCCGCCTCGACGAAGCCGTTCGGCTACATGCGCTTCAGCCCCGGGCCGGGCCTCGGCGGCCACTGCATCCCGATCGACCCCTTCTACCTGACGTGGAAGGCGCGCGAGTTCGGCTTCTACACCGAGTTCATCGAGCTCGCCGGGAAGGTCAACGAGGAGATGCCGTACTTCTGCCGCTCGCTCGTCTCGCAGGCGCTGAACCACCACGCGCAGAAGGCGATGAAGGGCGCGAAGATCCTCGTCCTCGGCGTCGCGTACAAGCCCGACATCAGCGACATGCGCGAGTCGCCGGCGATCAAGCTGATCGCCCTGCTCGAGCGTGCGGGTGCGCACGTCTCCTACCACGACCCACACGTCCCGAGCTTCTCGGAGAACGGCCACACGATGGAGTCCGTCCCGTTCGAGCCCGGCGCGTACGACTGCGTCGTCGTCGTCACCGACCACTCGGCGATCGACTACGAGCAGCTCGTGGACGACGCCTCGCTCGTCGTCGACCTCCGCAACGCCACCCGCGACAAGGGGACGGCGGCGGAGCACGTCTTCAAGCTCTGATGCCTCGCGTCGGCCTCGTCGGCCTCGGCTACTGGGGCCCGAACCTCGCCCGCAACTTCGACGACCTCGGCGCGCTCGCCGCCGTCTGCGACCTCGACGCGGAGCTGCGCGACCGGGCGGCGGCCCGGTATCCGGGCGCGCGGATCTTCTCCGACTACGACGAGATGCTCGGCTCCGGCGAGATCGACGCAGTCGTCGTGGCGACGCCGGTGCCGACGCACTACGAGCTCTCGCGCCGCGCGCTCGCGGCGGGGAAGCACGTCTTCGTCGAGAAGCCCCCGGCGATGCGCGCCTCCGAGATGGAGGAGCTCGTCTCGGTCGCGGAGGGGCGCGGCCTCGTGCTCATGCCGGGCCACCTCCTGCTCTACCACCCGGCCGTCCGGAAGGTGAAGTCCCTGATCGACGCGGGCGAGCTCGGCGAGATCTTCTGCATCTACGGGAACCGCCAGAACCTCGGCGTGATCCGCAAGGACGAGAACGCGCTCTGGTCGCTCGGCGTCCACGACCTCTCGGTGATCCTGCACCTGCTCGGCGAGGAGCCGAACGAGGTCTGGGCGCACGGCAACGCATTCCTGACCCCGGGGGTCGAGGACGTCGTCTTCTGCTACCTGCGCTTCCCGTCGGGCCGGATCGCGCACATGCACCTCTCCTGGCTCGACCCGCACAAGATGCGCAAGATCACGGTCGTGGGCCGCGACAAGATGGTCGTCTTCGACGACATGGAGCTGGAGCGCAAGGTGACGGTGTACGAGAAGGGCCCGTGGCAGCCGGCGAACACGTACGGCGAGTGGCGGACGCGGACGGGCGACATCTTCAGCCCGCGCATCCCGAACGACGAGCCGCTGCGGCTGGAGTGCTCACACTTCCTCGAGCTGGTCGAGCGCGGCCCCGGCGACCACGTGGAGGCGCGCGACGGCCTCGCGGTCGTGCGCGCGCTCGAGGCGCTGCAGTCGACGCTGGAGCAGGTGCGCGCGTGAGCGCGGAGATCCACCCGACGGCGACGGTCTACCCGGGGACCGTGCTCGGCGAGGGCGTGAAGATCCTGGAGAACGCGGTCGTCGGGAAGCAGCCGTCGCTCTCGCCGCGCTCGACGACGAAGCGCGAGCCGCTCGAGCCGACGGTGATCGGCGACGGGACGATCGTCTCGACGGGCGCAATCGTGTTCGCGGGCACGAACGTCGGCGCGCGCGTGATCCTCGGCGACCAGTCCTGCGTCCGCGAGCGAGTGATGGTCGGCGACGACGTCGTGATCGGCCGCGGCTCCCTCGTCGAGAACGACACGACGATCGGCGCCATGACGAAGATCCAGGCGGACGCCTACATCACGGCGTACTCCACGCTCGAGGAGCACGTCTTCATCGCGCCCTGCGTCGTGACGACGAACGACAACTTCATGGGCCGAACCGAGAAGCGCCACGCGCTGGTCAAGGGCCCGACGATCCGCCGCGGCGCGCGCGTCGGCGGCGGCGCGATCCTCTGCCCGGGCATCGTGATCGGCGAGGAGGCGTTCGTCGGCGCGGGCGCCGTCGTGACCAAGGACGTCGAGCCCCGGATGCTCGTCGTCGGCAGCCCGGCGCGCGTCCTCCGGCCGGTGCCCGACGAGGAGCTCCTGGAGAACCAGTAGTGGCCGAGGTCGTCGTCTTCCACCACGCGCGCGGGCTCACGCCCGGCGTGCGCGCGTTCGCGGACGAGCTGCGCGCGGCCGGCCACACCGTGCACACGCCCGATCTCTTCGACGGCCGCGTCTTCGAGACGACCGAGGACGGCGTCGCGCACGCGCAGGAGCTCGGCTTCGGGAACGTCATGCGGCGCGGCAAGGAGTCGGTAGAGCGGCTCCCCGAGGAGCTCGTCTACGCCGGCTTCTCGATGGGCGTCCTCGCGGCGCAGCTGCTCGCGCAGACGCGCCCGGGCGCGCGCGGGGCGCTCTTCTTCTACTCATGCGTCCCGTTCACCGAGTTCGGCGAGGCGTGGCCGGACGGCGTGCCCGTCCAGATCCACGCGAAGGACGCCGACCCGTACTTCGTCGACGAGGGCGACATCGAGGCCGCCCGCGCGCTCGTCGAGGCGACCGATTCGGCCGAGCTCTTCCTCTATCCCGGCAGGGAGCACCTCTTCCTCGACTCGAGCACCGAGGAGTACGACGAGGACGCAGCGCGGCTCGCGACCGAGCGCGCGCTTGCCTTCCTGGCCTCCGTCTAGCGCCGAGTCGTGGGCGGCTTGGGCGGCGGCGAGGTCTTCTCGAGCGTGAGCTGATACGCGCCGGCGCCGGGCGAGGTGACGCGGACCTCGACGTAGAACCAGCCCGCCGTCTGCGAGCGGAAGCGGATCAGCTGCTCGGAACCGGGCGAGACGGAGGCGGCGACGCGCAGCCCCTTGGCGGCCTTCGCGCTGACGAGGACGTCCGTGGTTCCCGGCCGCCACATCGTCAGGCTCACGTTCGCGCCCGACCACGCGCCGCTGAGCTTCGCGCGCAGCTGCTGGCCCTTCTGGAGCTGGATGCGGAAGACGTCGATCGGGTCGTCCCAGTAGTCGAGTGATGCCTTGACGGTACGCGTCTGGCCCCAGAGCGTGTACGCGGCCGTACCGGCGTTGTCGTCGGTCTCGTACGCGTCGGGCGGCGGCAGCGGGCCGCCGGAGGTCACGACCTCGACCGCCTTCGCGACGTCGAGGCGGCCCCAACCGCTGTACGGGTCGCGCCCGAGCGGGCACTGGTGGCAGCCGTTCGTCGCGTTCACGTCGTCGGCGGAGCGCTCGAGGATGTTGCCGACCTGGCTGTTCGTAAGGCCGGGGTCGACCGCGAGGAGGACGGCGGCGGCGGCCGCGACCTGCGGGGCCGCGAACGACGTGCCCTCGGAGTGGCGGTACTCGTCGGTCCCGCACGGCGTGTAGCCCTGCGGCGTGCACCCGGTCTGCTGCGCGGTCAGCGCGACGGGGAAGGTCGAGAAGATGTCCACTCCGGGCGCGACGAGGTCGTTGTAGATCGTGTCGCGGTCGGAGAAGTCCGGGATCCCGCCGGTCTTGTTGAGCGCGCCGACGCCGATCACGTGCGGCAGCGCCGCCGGGTAGCTCGCCCACGGCCACGGCGTCGCGTACGCCTCGTCGGAGTTCCCGACCGCCGCGACGAGCACCGCGCCCTTCCCGTAGGCGTACGCGACCGCGGACGCCTCGAGCGGGGAGAACGTGTCGCGCGTCGGGTCCTTCGGGTCGCGGACGCCGCCGAGGCTGAGGTTGATCACGCGCGCGCCCTGGTCTGCGGCCCACCGGATCGCGTCGGCCTCGGCCTGGAGCGGGATCGTCCCGTCGGCGCGCACGACCTTCGCGATCAGGAGCTGGGCCGTGTACGCGATCCCGACGATGCCGTTCGTCCCGAGGTTGCCGGCGATCTCCCCGGCGACGACGGTCCCGTGGCCCTCCGTGTCGGTGCACCAGTAGCCGCCGACGAAGCTCCGGCCGGCGAGCAGCCGGCCCTGGAGGTCGGGGAGCGAGCAGTCGACGCCCGAGTCGACGATCGCGACCTTGACCGGCGCGAGGTTCGTCGGCGGCGTCGCCCACGCGTCGAAGGCATGATCCTGCGCGAGGTACCACTGGTTCGCGTAGTACGGGTTCGTGGGCGTGAAGGCCCCAGCGGGCGCCGCAGCCACGAGCGCCGCCACGACCCCGGCGGCGAGGGCGAGCTTCATCCCCCCACGGTAACCGCAGCCGAGCCGGGCGAGTACCCCGCGCTCGGCGTGACGAGCACCCGGTAGGCGCCCGGCTGCAGCGCGACCGGGATCGCGAACGCCCCGGTCGAGTCGATCGTCCCGTTCGCGAGCGTCGTCCAGGCCGGCAGCGTCCCCGCAGGCGCCGCCTGCTGGACGGCGACCTGCGCGCCGGGGAGGAGCGGCTGGACGGTCCCGGCGACGCCGTTCGCGTCCTGCTCGGTCAGCGTGATCGCCGGCGTGACGCGCACGCGCACGTAGGCGGCGGCGGCGTCCGGCGTGGCGAGGCGGTAGTCCGTCGTGACCGTCGGCGTCTCGGTCAGCGTCAAGGTCCCCTGCTCGACCGGCCCGACCTGCGCCCACGCGCCGGGCGCGCTGCGCGCCTCGACGTACGCGCCGTCCACGTTCTGGACGAGCCCGGTGAGCGTCACTGCTGTCCCGTACGGGACGATCGTCAGCGGCGCGGAGAGGGAGAGCACGCCGACGTCGAACCACGTCGAGCGCAGCCCGAGCCGCGCCTGCGCCGCGGCGCCGGTGACCGTCGCCGTGAGCCCCGTCTGCGTCAGCAGGCTCAGCGAGGCGACGCGCCCGGCGAGGTTCGGCGTCGTGCTGGCGCTCACGAGCGGCCCCGACACCTTCAGCTGCGTCGCGAGCGTCGCCGCGGGCAGCGGCACCGGGCCCCAGTCGTGGAAGGGCGAGATGACGTCGAACGGGTCCGGGACGGAGATCAGGTACGGGACGTTCGTCCCCCACGCGTCGACGGCCGACTCGGTCTCGCCGCCGGAGGTCGAGGAGAAGACGGTGTCCGCGACCGTGCCCTGGTAGAGGACGACCTGGCCCGCGGTCGCGTCGACGGCGGCGGTCGCGGCCGGCCTCTCCGCGGCGACGCCGAGGTACATCTGGCTGCGCGTGTCGGAGTAGACGTCGAACGGCGCGGCGAGCTTGCGGGTCGCGAGCGCGTACGAGCGCGCGGCGATCGCCTGCGCCTGGAGCGCGGACGGCAGCCAGCTCGAAGGCATCTCGGACGGGACGACGCCGTAGAGGTACTGCTCGAGCGGCAGCACGTTCACGGCGCGGAGCTTGGTGCCGACGAGGTCGACGAGGATCTGCCCGCGGTACGCGCGGCCGAGGGTGAGCGTCGCGCCCGCGCCCGGCGAGAACGTCAGGGGCGCCGGCCAGCCGAGCAGCGTCGCGTCGAGCTTCACCGGACCGGCCGGGAGCTGGTGGGTGACGCCGGCGCCGTCCTGCGCGGTGAACGGCACCGAGGACCAGACGGTGAGCGTCTTCTTCCCGTCGGCGAGCAGGACGCGGATCGTCGTCTGCGGCGCCGGGCCGATCGTCGTGCCCGGGTAGTAGTGCTGGAGGATCTGCTGGAGCGTGTAGCCGTTCTGCGCCATTCCGAAGGCGCCGTACTGGCTCATCCCGACGCCGTGGCCCCAGCCGTGGCCGTTGAAGAGGAAGAGCGCCCCGGAGCCGGCCGGCGCAACGTACTGCGCAGCGGTGGCCGGGCCGGCGCCGAGAAGGGCGGCGGCCAGGAGGGCGATGAAGGCTCGGCGAACCATGCGGAAGCGCGTCCTCACGGACGGTATCGGCCTATGGTTTCGCGGCTGGAGGACGGAATCCCTTCTTTTACGGCACCTTTACGGCCCGGCGTTAGGCTGGCGCGATGCGTCTCCTCGTCACCGGCGCCGCCGGCTTCATCGGCTCGAACTTCGCGCACTGGTGGCTCGCCCGCCACCCGGAGGACAGCGTCGTCGCGTTCGACCTGCTGACGTATGCGGGCGACCGGCGCAACCTCGAGGGCCTCGATCCGGAGCGTCTGACGTTCGTCGAGGGCGATATCGCCGACCTCGAGCTCTGCGAGCGCGTAATCGCGGGCGAGGCGTGCGACGTCGTCGTCAACTTCGCCGCCGAGTCCCACAACAGCCTCGCCGTCGTCGACCCCGGCCGGTTCTTCCGGACGAACGTCCTCGGGACGCAGGCGCTCTGCGAGGCGGCGAAGCGCGTCGGCGTCCAGCGCTTCCACCACGTCTCGACGTGCGAGGTCTACGGCGACCTGCCGCTCGACACGGACGAGTCCTTCACGGAGGAGTCGCCCTACCGGCCGCGGACGCCGTACAACGCGTCGAAGGCCGGCGCCGACCATGCGGTGCGCTCGTACCACGAGACGTTCGGGCTGCCGGTGACGATCACGAACTGCGCGAACAACTACGGCGCGCGCCAGTTCCCGGAGAAGGTCATCCCGCTGTTCCTCACGAACGCGCTCGAGGACCGTGAGCTCCCGCTATACGCGTCGACGCAGAACCGCCGCGAGTGGCTGCACGTCGACGACCACTGCCTGGCGATCGAGCTCGTGCTGGAGAAGGGCCGCGTCGGCGAGACGTACAACGTCGGCTCGGGCGACGAGCGCTCGATCATGGAGCTCGCCGACCTGATCCTCGAGCTCACCGGCAAGCCGCAGTCGCTGAAGACGATCGTCCCGGACCGGCCGGGCCACGACCGCCGCTACCTGCTCGACTCGACGAAGATCCGCCGCGAGCTCGGCTGGGCGCCGACCGTCTCGTTCGAGGACGGCCTACGCACGACGGTCGAGTGGTACCGCGCCAACCCCGAGTGGTGGGAGCCGCTGCGCGAGCGCGCGCCCGTCCGCGAGACCGCCTGGAGGTAGCGCGATATCCTCGGCTCTCCGACGAAGGAGAGGTGAGGACGATGGCGTTCGTGGAGAGCAAGAACCGCGCGACCTCCGATCCGGCGGCCCGGCAGCGGGTGCTCGAGGAGGTCAAGGCGCGCGGGATCGACGACGTGCTCCTCTGGTTCACCGATCTCGAGGGGCACCTGAAGAGCTTCTCGATCACGATCGGCGAGCTCGCGGGCGCGCTCGACGACGGGATGGGCTTCGACGGCTCGTCGATCACGGGCTTCAACGCGATCGAGGAGTCCGACATGGTCGCGATCCCCGATCCGGAGACGTTCCGCGTCCTCCCCGACGGCCAGGCCGGCCGGATGATCTGCGACATCGTCACGCCCGACGGGAACCCGTACGACGGTGACCCGCGCTTCGCGCTCCGGCGCGCGCTCGAGCGGATGCAGGCGATGGGCTTCGACACGTTCAACGTCGGCCCTGAAGCGGAGTACTTCCTGTTCAAGGACGAGCACGGCACCGTCACGATCGACGAGGGCGGCTACTTCGCCCAGACAACGATGGACGCGGCGACCGGCGTCCGCCGCGACACGATCAGGGCGCTCGAGGCGATGGGGATCCCGGTCGAGTACCACCACCACGAGGTCGGCCCGTCCCAGCACGAGATCGACATCCGCTACGCGAGCGCGCTCGACATGGCGGACTACATGCTCACGTACCGCCTCGTCGTGAAGGAGGTCGCGAAGCAGCACGGCTACCACGCGACCTTCATGCCAAAGCCGCTGTTCGGCGAGAACGGCTCGGGGATGCACACGCACCAGTCGCTCTTCACGGACGGCCGGAACGCGTTCTTCGCGGAGGGGGACAAGTGGCACCTCTCCGACGTCGGCAAGGCGTTCATCGCCGGCCAGCTCCGCCACGCGCGCGAGATCGCCGCGATCTTCGCCCAGTGGGTGAATTCGTACAAGCGGCTCGTTCCGGGCTACGAGGCGCCGGTCTACGTCGCCTGGTCGCAGCGCAACCGCTCTGCGCTGATCCGGATCCCGCTCTACAAGCCCGGCTCCGAGCAGGCGACCCGCGCCGAGATCCGCTGCCCGGACCCGGCGTGCAACCCGTACCTCACGTTCGCAGCGCTCCTGCACGCGGGGCTCGAGGGGATCGAGAAGGGCTACGAGCTCCCCGACCCGATGGAGACGAACCTCTACCACCTGACCCCGGAGCAGCGCCGCGAGCGCGGCATCGTCTCGCTTCCGGAGACCCTCGGCGAGGCGATCGACGAGCTGTCGCAGTCCGACGTCGCGCGCAAGGCGCTCGGCCCGCACATCTTCGACCGCTACGTCGAGCTGAAGCGGAAGGAGTGGGACGAGTACCGCGTCCAGCTCACCGAATGGGAGATGAAGAAGTACCTCGCCGTCCTCTAGCTCGCGAAGCTGCCGCTTCGCTCGCTGCCTGACGGAACTCCGCGGACGGGAGAGCGCGGTCTCCCGTCCGCTCCGTGCAGTGGTCTCTCGCCCGCCCGCTGAGGCCCGCTACGCGGGCGTCTGCGGGAGCGGGATCGGGAAAAGCTTCTCTGTGGCGACTCGCGCGAAAGAGGAGTAAGGTCGCACCGGCTTCGCCTTCTGCGGAGGTGAGGCTGAACTGACGGCCGACTGCGAGGTGCTCATGGCACCTCGTGGTCGTTCTGGGGCCGTTCGCGCGAGCTACAGGAAGGAGCGAATGGCCTCGCGGTCGACGCGAAGGCCGATGACGCCGCTCGTGCCGTCGATCTGCTCGATCGTGTCGGCCGGAACCATGCGGCGGCGACGCGAGAAGAGGCCGGACTTGACCGAGAGCGCGTCCGGGACGTCGGGCGCGGTGCCGTACATCGGGCACTCGACCTTCCCGACGAGGCGACCGTGCCGATCGGCGACGATGTACCCGGCGGTCCTGCGGAGGTCGATCGCGACGGCGCTCACTGCTGTCGACGGTATTCCCGCCTCGTGAGGATTCTCCCCAGCAGGAAGTAAATGTTTCGTAAGGGTCTGTTGCCTAAGCTGGCTTCCAGACCATCAGCGCGAGCACCGCCAGAAGCAGCAACGAGCTGGCGTAGCTGGCCCAGAGCGGGCCGCGGGCGGCGACGAGCGCGTGCAGCTCGGCACTCGGCCGGTCGTCCTCCTCCGAGAGCTTCTCCGCGAGATTCCTGGCGCGCCGGGCGGTGCGGCCGCCGATCCCGCCGAGCGCCATCGCGGCGACCCAGAGCGCGAGCGCGGCCTGGATCCACGCCGGCGAGAGGCCGAGGCCCTCGTGCTCGGCGAGGCCGATCCCGAAGCCGAGCGTCAGCAGGGCGCCGGCACCCACGAGCGCGACGCCGACCCGCGTCAGCCGCAGCAGGACGGCGATCTCGCCCGGCCGCTCGCGCCGGATCGCCGCCAGCTGCAGCGTCCCGGCCACGGCGCCGCCCGCGAAGAACGAGATCGCGCCGAGGAGGTGGAAGAACAACAGCCAGTTGGTGAGCGCCAAGGCGCTCCTACGATACGTCCGTGGAGGCAACGGAACGCCATCTCAGGCTGCTGACCGAGACGATCGCGGCCGTCAACTCGACGCTCGACCTGGAGGAGGTGCTCCACCTCGTCGCGACGAAGGTCGCCGACGCGCTCGAGGCGGACGCGTGCTTCGTCTACCTCTACGACGAGCGCGCCGACGAGCTCGTCCTGCGCGCGACGCACGGGACGCCGATCGACGAGATGACGCGCCGCCCGCGCATGCGGCCCGGCGAGGGCATCACCGGCACCGCCGCCGCCGAGCGTCGCCCGGTGACCGTCGCGGAGAAGGCGCACCTCGACCCGCGCTTCAAGGAGTTCCCGAACCTCCCCGAGTCGCAGTACGAGTCGATCCTCGCCGTCCCGATCCTCGCGCGCGAGCAGCTCGCGGGCGCGCTCAACGTGCGCACGCTGCGCCCGCGCGAGTTCCGCCGCGACGAGATCGAGCTGCTGGAGGCGATCGCCGACCAGGTCGCGCAGTCGATCGTCCACGCGCAGATCTACGCGCAGGCGCAGCGACGCGTCGCCGAGCTGGAGGCGCTGGCGCGGATCTCGGAGGCGGTGTCGGAGTCGCTCTACCTCGAGGAGTCGCTCGAGGCGATCGTCAAGACGACGATGGAGGCGGTGCACGCGACGGGCGCGGCGCTCGTCCTCGAGGACGGGCGGATCGCGTGGCCGGAGGGCCGTGCGGGGGCGCACGCCGTACGCACGCCGCTCCGTTGGAAGCGGCGCGTGATCGGCGAGCTCGTGGCCGACAAGGACACGCCCTTCTCGGACGACGACCGGGCGCTGCTGGAGGCGATCGCGCACCACGCCGCGGTCGCGCTCGAGCACGGGCGCGCGGTCATGCGCGGCGTGCTCGCCCAGGAGATCCACCACCGCGTCAAGAACAACCTCCAGACCGTCGCCTCGCTCCTGCGCCTGCAGGCCCGCGCGGACGAGGTCGACCCGCGCGAGGCGCTCGAGCACTCGGTCAACCGGATCCTCGCCATCGCGGCCGTCCACGAGGCGCTCACGGAGCAGC
>JAFAIV010000195.1 GCA_019236545.1 Actinomycetota bacterium
CCGCATGCAGGTCGTCGACCGGAGCACGACCTTCATGCACTGGCAGATACACAAGGACGGCCGCGCCGACTGGCTCGCCACCGACGGCCGGATCGAGGTCGCCGTCGCCATCGGCCTCGACCCGGCGACCGCCTACTCCGCGAGCGCCCCGCTGCCGAAGCACATCGACGAGCTCATGCTCGCCGGCTTCCTCCGCGGCGAGCCGGTCGAGCTCGTGAAGGGGATCACGGTCGACCTCGAGGTGCCGGCGGCCGCGGAGATCGTCCTCGAGGGCTACATCGAGAAGGACGAGCTCGGTGTCGAAGGCCCGTTCGGCGACCACACCGGCTTCTACACGCAGGCCGAGCCGTTCCCCGTCTTCCATGTGACCGCTCTGACGATGCGGCGCGACGCGATCTACCCGTCGATCGTCGTCGGGAAGCCGCCGCAGGAGGACGCGTGGCTCGGGAAGGCGACCGAGCGCATCTTCCTGCCGGCCGTCCGCGCGACCGTCCCGGAGATCGTCGACTACGACCTGCCGGTCGCGGGCGCGTTCCACAACTGCGCGATCGTCTCGATCCGCAAGCAGTTCCCGGGGCACGCGCACAAGGTCATGCACGCGATCTGGGGCCTCGGGATGCTCAGCCTGACGAAGTGCGTCGTCATCGTGGACGAGCACGTCGACGTCCACGACTACGAGCAGGTCGTGTTCTACGCGGGCGCGAACGTCGACGCGAAGCGCGACGTCGTCATCGCGGAAGGCCCGCTCGACCATCTCGACCACGCGCCGGAGCGGCAGTTCCTCGGCGGCAAGCTCGGCATCGACGCGACCGCGAAGTGGCCGGAGGAAGGCGCCCGCCCGTGGCCGACGGAGATCGAGATGAGCGCCGAGATCCGGGCGCTGGTCGACCGCCGCTGGGCCGAGTACGGGATCGAGTTGGTTCCCGATGCGCGACGTGACGGTTTCGGCTTGAATCCCAATCGGATGCGCGAGGTGACCAGGTAGTGGAGCCGAACGGCCCGGCTCCCGAGCACGAGGAGCACGACGAGGACATCCACCTTCCACCGCCGTCGCTGTGGCCGGTGGGATTCGCGGTGGGCGTGGTCGTCGTCCTCGTCGGGCTGATCATCAACCCGACGCTGATCTCCCCGATCGGCGGCGCGATCGCGATCATCTTCGGCGTCCTCTGGGCGCGCGACGCGACCGCGGAGCTGCGCGGCCAGCCGATCCACGTCGAGCCGGAACGCCGCGAGATGGTCGAGGCCGGCGCCGGCGAGACCGCGCCGCCCGCCGACCAGCAGGGCGCGGCGCTGCCGCCGCCCGAGCCGGGCGAGACGTTCCCGCGCAGCCGCTTCCTCGAAGGCACGACCCTCGGGCTCGGCGCGCTCATCGGCGGCGTGATCACCGTCCCGGTCGCCGGCTTCGCCGTGCTGCCGTCGTTCCTGCGCCAGCGCGGCCACAAGGTCGACCTCGGCCCGGTCGCCGGCTTCCCGCAGGGCCAGTGGTACATCGCGACCTTCACGGTCGACCCGAGCGAAGGCGCGGTCTCGCGCCGCACCGCGTTCATCCGCAACAACGGCCCGACGACGAACAACGAGCCGAGCTTCACGATCATCTCGAACCGCTGCGCCCACCTCGGCTGCCCGGTCCAGGCGAACGGCCCGACCGGCGCGATCCTCGGCCAGAAGACCGTGCACGAGCACACCGCGAACGGGCCGGTCACGCTCGAGCCCGTCGTGCCGGCCGGCTTCGGCTGCCCGTGCCACGGCGGCCAGTACGACACCGAGGGCAACCGCACCGCCGGCCCGCCCGTGCGCGCGCTCGACCGCTACGGCTTCGAGGTCGACCACGGCCGCCTCGTCCTGCTCAGCACGTACTCGGTCTCGCACGTCATCGGCACCGGCGGCCAAGCGAAGATCTACAAGTACAAGGAAGCCGGGCCGGGCCAGCACGTGGACGGCCCCGAGCAGTGGTTCTATCCCCTCCAGCCGCCCCACCACTGATGCCGTACTCGCGCAAGCCCACCCGTGCCGAGATCCGCCGCGAGCGGCTCCAGGAGGCGATCAACTTCCCGCTCGACTGGCTGGAGGAGCGCTCGGGCCTCGTCGGCGGCATCCGCTACTTCCTCTTCCGCAAGGTCCCGGCCGACACGAACTGGATGCAGACGCTCGGCTCCGCCGCGCTCACCGCCTTCCTCGTCCAGGCGATCACCGGCGTGATCCTCGCGATGTACTACAAGCCGGACCCGAAGGACGCCTACTCGTCCATCCAGAACATCACCGACCACCTGACGATGGGCTGGATGGTGCGCGGCATGCACAAGTGGGGCGCCAGCGTCTTCATCATCCTGATGTTCCTGCACATGGGCCGCGTCTTCCTGTTCGGCGCCTACAAGTACCCGCGCGAGCTGAACTGGATCATCGGCGTCCTCATCCTCGTCATGGGGATGATGGAGGGCTTCACCGGCTACCTGCTGCCGTGGGACCAGACGGCCTACTGGGCGAGCGTCGTCGGCATCAACCTCAACGGGACCGCGCCCTTCCTCGGGCCGTGGCTGGCCCAGTTCCTGCGCAGCGGCCAGGAGATCGGCGCGGACACGCTCTCGCGCTTCTACTCGCTCCACATGCTCCTGATCCCGGGCGGGATCATCTCCCTGATCGGGCTCCACCTCTACCTCGTGATCCGGCTCGGCGTCACCTCGCCGCCGTGGTCGCGTGAGGCCGCCGGGATGGTGCCCGCGGACGAGGAGCCGGTGCCGCTGCGGCCGGGCCTGACGCGGCCGGTGCCGCGGACGATCGCCGCCGCGCAGGGCGACGCCGGAGGGAGCGAGTAGTGGCCGTCGTGCCGCAGCCGCAGCACGAGAAGCCGTCGCGCGTCGAGGAGGCCCGCGCCGGGTTCGCCCGCTACAAGGCGGACGTCAAGAAGCGTGGGAAGCCGTTCTACCCGTACGCGATGTTCCACGACACGGTGATGAGCCTCATCGTCGTCACCGTGATCCTGGGCCTCGCCGCGATCTGGAAGTGGACGTCGTACGGCCCGCACCACGACGGGACGCATCAGGGCCTGCTGGGGCCGGAGTACACCGCGCCGGCCGACCCGGGCACCACGAGCTTCGTGCCGCGGCCTGACTGGTACTTCTACTTCCTCTTCTACCTCCTCCGGATCTTCAAGTGGCCGGAGTCGGTCTTCCTCGGCACCGTGGGCGTGCCGACGATCGCGCTCATCCTGCTGCTCCTGCTGCCGTTCATGGACACGCGGCTCGAGCGCCGTCCGTCGCACCGGCCGGTGGCGATGGTCGCGATGGCGTTGACGATCGTCTCGATGGCGGTGCTCACCTGGAAGGGCGCGACCGCGAACGAGGCCCTCGCCTCCGAGGTGATCGCGAACGTCCCGAACTGGGTGAAGCAGGAGAAGCTGCCGCCGCAGGCGCTCCCGGGCGCGAAGCTCTTCGCGACCGCGGGCTGCACCGCGTGCCACACGTACCTCGGCACGGGCTCGTCCAACCTCGGCGCGCCCGACCTGACCGCGATCGGGACGAGGAACCTCGGCATCACGTTCCAGGTCAACCACCTCAAGTGCCCGTCCTGCGTGAACCCCGGCTCGCCGATGCCGAAGTTCGCGTCGCTCGGGGACACGCGGCTCCATCAGCTCGCGGTCTTCCTCGAGGCCTCGAAGGGCCCGCAGCACTAACCCGCTCTCCGCGGTCACAATCCGTAGGAGATGCACGTCTTCCTCGGCATCACGGGCGCGTCCGGCGCGCCGTACGCGGCTCGGCTCCTCGAGGCGCTCGCGGGCGCGGGCTGCGAGGTCGGCGTGAGCGCGTCCACCGCCGGGATCGAGGTGCTGGCGACCGAGCTCTACGGGAACCCGCGGCTCTCGCGCGACGAGACGCTCGCGCGCCTGCTCGAGCGCGCCGGCGGCGCGGCGACTGTCTACGACCCGAACGAGTGGAAGGCGCCGTATGCCTCCGGCTCGGCAAGGGTCGACGCCTACGTGATCTGTCCCTGCTCGATGGGGACGCTCGGGACGATCGCCTCCGGCGCGATGCAGAACCTGATCCACCGCGCCGCGTCGGTCGCTCTGAAGGAGGACCGCAAGCTCGTCCTGATGCCGCGCGAGACGCCGCTGTCGGCGATCCACCTGCGCAACATGCTGACGCTGCGCGAGGCCGGGGCGACGATCCTCTTCCTCGCGCCGGGCTTCTACCACGGCGCCCAGAGCGTGGACGACCTCGTCGACTTCGTCGTCGGGCGCGCGCTCGACCAGCTCGGGCTCGACAACGCGCTCGTTCCTCGGTGGGGGCAGTGATGGTCGAGACCGGCAGGCTCCCCGCGGACGGCGTGCGGCGGATGTTCGATCGGATCGCCCCGATCTACGACGCGATGAACCGCGTCATGACGGCGGGCCTCGACCGGCGTTGGCGGCGGATCACGGTCGCCGAGACGGTGCGCACCGGCGACCGCGTCCTCGACGCCTGCTGCGGGACGGGTGACCTCGCGGTCGCGGCGCTGCGCGGCGGCGCGCGCGAGGTCGTCGGGCTCGACTTCTCCGATGCGATGCTGGAGCGCGCGCGCCGGAAGGACACGCGGATCGAGTGGCTGCGCGGCGACGTGCTCGCGCTGCCGTTCGAGGACGCCTCGTTCGACGCGGCGACGGTCGGCTTCGGGATCCGCAACGTCGACGACCTCGAGGCGGGCCTGCGCGAGCTGCGGCGCGTCCTCCGCCCGGGCGGCCGGCTCGGCGTGCTCGAGATCACGACCCCGCGCGGCGTGCTCGCGCCCTTCTACCGCGTCTGGTTCGACCGGGTCGTCCCGCTGCTCGGCCGCGTCCTCCCCGGCGGCGCCGCGTACACGTACCTCCCGGCGAGCGTCCGGCGCTTCCCGGGTCCCGAGGCGCTGCGCGACGCGTTCGAGCGGAACGGGTTCCGCGGCGTGCGGTTCCGCCTGTTTGCAGGGGGTATCGTGGCCCTGCACGTCGGAGAGGTCGAGGAGTGAGCGCAGCGACGCTGGGAGGAATTGGCTCCGTTCCGGGGCTGGGGGACTACCTCGACTCGCTCGAGGAGCGCCTCGCGCGGACCGTCGCCAGCCACCCCGGCCTCGTCGCCGCAGTTGGGAACGAGGCGCTCGCAGCGGGGGGGAAGCGGCTGCGCCCGGCGCTCGTCTTCTTCTCGACGCCATCCGGGCAGGAGCCCTCGCTCGCGGCCGGCGTCGCGGTCGAGCTCGTGCACATGGCGACGCTCGTCCACGACGACCTGATCGACCGCGCGCACTTCCGCCGCGGGAAGGCCGCGGCCTGGTCGGTCTACGGCGCCGACGCGGCGCGCGCGACCGGCGACTACCTGTTCGCGCGCGCCTTCTCGGAGCTCGCCGCGACCGGCGACGAGGAGGCGGTCGAGATCCTCGCCGACGCCACGCTCGCGCTCGCGCGCGGCGAGGCGCTTCAGCGCACGCAGACGCACGACCCGGCGACGTCCGTCGAGGCGTACCTCGAGCGCTGCGCGCTGAAGACGGGGAAGCTCTTCGAGGCGTCCTGCCGGCTCGGAGGCGGCTCGGGCGAGTACGGGCTCGCGCTCGGGATCGCGTTCCAGATCGCCGACGACGTCCTCGACTGCTCGGGCGCGACGATCGAGACCGGGAAGATCGCGGGAACCGACCGCCGCGACGGGACGCCGACGCTGCCGCTGCTTCTCGCCGCGCAGCAGGACACGGTCGTGCGCGACGCGCTCGCCGGCGGCCCGGTGGACGGCGCGCTGGTGCGCGTCGCCGCGACCGGCGCGTTGGAGCGGTCCCGCGAGGTCGCCCTCGACTACGCTGAGCGGGCAAGGGCGTGCCTCAACGGGGAGCTCCATCGCGACGAGCTCGAGGCCCTGACGCACGCCGTCGTCAACCGCGAACGCTAGGAGCCCCGTGGCAGTCCTGGACGCCCTCGACACGCTCGCCCCGATCCGCGAGAAGGTGGAGGCCGGCGAGCGGCTCGACTTCGAGGACGGGCTGACGCTGATGGAGACGGACGACCTGCTCGCGCTCGGTGAGCTGGCCGACCTCGCGCGTCGCGTTCGCGGCGCCAGCGGCGCCTACGGCGCCGC
>JAFAIV010000023.1 GCA_019236545.1 Actinomycetota bacterium
ACGCCGTCAACGGCTTCGGCGGGAACCTCCTCGACCTCCAGGTCAACGGCTCGAGCAAGCTCTCCGTGGACAAGAACGGCAACCTGACCGCGGCCGGCGGCGCCACGATCGGCGGCAGCGCGACGATCAGCGGCAGTGCGGCGCTGAACGGCGGCGCCTCGATTACCGGCACGCTCCGTCAGACCGGCTCCTCGGTCTACGTGTCGAGCACGCCGCAGAACTACACGGCGCCTGACACCTTCCTCGCGACCGACCTGCTCACGAACCGGATCGCAGTCGTCAACGCCGGTAGCGGGACGATGTCGCTCCCCACCGCCGCGAATTTGATCAGCGTCGGTGGCCTTTCGAACGGCGACACCTTCGCCTTCCTGATCGCGAACACGACGGGCTCGGACATCACGGTCGGGGGGAACACCGGGACCGCGATCTCGGGCAACGGCACAGTCACGGCGGGCGGCTCGCGGGTCTTCTACTGCCGCGACAGCGGCGGCTCGATCGCCTGCTACTGAGCCGAAAAATTCGGTCCTTAATCAATTCTCGCTACGTCCGATAAAGAGGCAGCGATGTCGTCCCCCTCGCAGACAGCCCCCGGCTTCCCGACCGCGAACCCGGCGTACTCGTACGTCCCGCCGGCCCCGCCGACGGTGCGCCAGCCGGTCGAGAAGAGCGAGCGCAAGAGCGCGTTCGCAGCCTTCGCGGTCGTCGCCTCGCTCTTCGTGGCGGGCGGCGTCGCCCTCGGCATCCTCGCCGTCACGCACAGCGGCCCCTTCGCGGCCTCCCAGCCCGTCGCCACGCCCGGTGCGATCACGACGCCGTCCGGGAGGGTGCTCGGCAACACGTTCAAGATCGGCCTCCCGAAGGATTGGCAGCAGGTCAACCCGAGCACGGTCGCCCCGAACAGCGGCGCGCTGACCGCCCTCAAGCAGAAGCAGGGCCTCGGCCTGATCGTCATCCGCCGCGACGGCCCGGCCACGCACCTCACCGGCCAGTTCCTCGTCCAGCTCGACCAGAAGATCAAGAGCGAGACGCCGGACTACAAGGCCATCGGCTGGAAGCTGATCGTCGTCGGCGCCGGCCAGGGCGCGACCAAGGCGCTGCTCTTCACCTACCTCCGCACGCAGAAGCACGAGATCCACACGGTGACCGTCGTGCCGGCGGGGGACCACAGCTTCGTGATCGCCGCAGTCGACGCCGCAGGCAGCCCCGCGGTTGCCAAGGAAGTCGGCGCGATCATCCGCAGCTTCACCCTCTCCTAGCGGAGGCCGAGACGAGATGACGATCTCGCTCGTCAGGCTCCGGATCGTCCTCGTCGCGGTCGTCCTCTTCGCGGGAGCGGCCGCGGCGGTCTTCACGCTCGGCCGTGCGAACCACGCCGGCCGGACGGTGACGACGCCGAACGCGTTCACGTTCACGCTCCCCTCGAACTGGCACGAGCTCACCCCGGCCGAGCTGAAGAAGCTCTCGAAGCCGGCGGTCGCCGCGTACGCCCGGAACGACGGCACAGCGCTCGTGACGATCCGGCAGGAGGGCGCGGCGCCCGTCATCTCAGCCGACTTCGTCCAGAGCCTCGACCAGCGCTTCCGCTCGAAGCTCTCCGACTACGTGCCCGTCTCCGCCCGCGTGATCACGACGAAGGCCGGCGGCGCATTCTTCTTCTCGTACGTCCGCCAGAAGCTCGGGACGCTCGACACGATCGTCCTCGTGCCGGCCGGCGCGCACAGCTACGTGCTCGACTCGGTGTCGAACCCGGGCTCGCTCGCGGCGACGCACGACGTCGGCCAGATCATCAACACGTTCGACCCGCGCTAGCGTCTCCGCTCGTGAGGGCCGTGGTGCAGCGCGTGAGCGAGGCGCGCGTGCGCGTGGACGGACGCGTCGTCGGCGAGGTCGGCGCGGGCCTCTGCATGCTCGTCGGGGTCGCGCGAGGGGATGGGGAGGAGGAGGCCGCCCGCCTCGCCGGGAAGCTCGCGCGGCTGCGGATCTTCCCCGACGAGGACGGCCGCTTCGACCGCTCGCTGCTCGACACCGGCGGCGGCGCGCTCGTCGTCTCGCAGTTCACGCTGCTCGCCGACACGGCCAAGGGCAACCGGCCGTCGTTCACCGAGGCCGCGCCACCGGAGGAGGCCGAGCCGCTCTACGAACGGGTCTGCGCCGAGCTCCGCGCCCTCGGCGTCACGGTCGCGCAGGGCGTCTTCGGCGCGAGGATGGCGGTCGAGCTCGTGAACGACGGCCCGGTGACGATCGTCCTCTGATGGTGCTCGCGCGCCTGACCGAGTGGGCGGAGCGCGAGGAGGCGGTGCGCGCGCTCGTGGTCACGAGCGGCCGCGCGCGGGAGGACGACACGGTCGACGCCCTCTCCGACTACGACGTCATCGCGGTCCTGACCGATGTCGAGCGCTTCGACCCGGAAGCGGCGTACGGGCCGCCGCTCGCGCGCTGGGGCGACGAGCACGACGTCCACGGCGTCCGGACGCTCTTCCGCGGCACCCTCTACGAGGACTGGGTCAAGGTCGACTGGTCGCTCTGGCCCGTCGAGGCGGCGCGACTCGTCGCGGAGCGCGGCCTGACCGACGACCTCGACGTCGGCTACCGCGTCCTCCTCGACAAGGACGCCCTGGCCGCCGGCTGGCCGCCGGCGTCGTTCCGCGCGCACATCCCGTCGCCGCCGACCGAGGCGGAGTACCTCGCGGTCGTCGAGGAGTTCTGGTGGAGCGCGTCCTACATCGGTAAGAGCCTCTGGCGCGGAGAGCGCTTCTTCTCCCGCTTCGTCCTCGACGTCGACATCCGCCACGGCGTCCTCCGGCGGATGCTCGAGTGGCTGATCGAGATCGACCACGACTGGAGCCTCCGGCCCGGCGCCTACGGCCGCGGCATGGAGCGTCTCCTGCCCGCCGACGTCCTCGCCGACCTCGAGGCGACCTACGCCGTCGACGGCTGGGAGGCGTTCGACCGCACGGCCGCCCTCTTCCGCCGCGTCGCGCGGTCGGTCGGGGACGCGCTCGGCTACGCGTACCCAAAGCGGGTGGACGACATCGCGAGCGCGCGCCTCGCCGAGCTCCGCTGAGGCGCGCGCCCGCGTCTCTCCCCCTCAGTGCGTCGCCAGCTCCCGCGCCGGCGACTCGTTCAGGTGCTGGTGGGCGACCGAGATCAGCGCCTCGTAGAGCCCGTGCTGCACCATCGCCCGCGCCCGCGGGCTCGAGATGGCGGTGCTCAGGTCGATCAGCGTCGTGATCTGGGCGGCCTCGCCCTGCTCGCGGATCACCTGCTGCACGCCCTCGACCGGGCTGTTCTTCAGCCACCACCACGGGTCGTACGCCCACGGCACGTCCGGCCACTTCCAGTGCGGGGACGTCGGCTGCTTGTAGACCGCGATCGCGTAGCCGCTCGTCTGCTCGTCCTGCGTGACCTGGTTGGCGCTGACGTGCTGGTGTCCCGTGTCGAAGACGAGCCAGTGGTCGAACACGAGGCTCCCCGCGCCGGGGAACCACTCCGCCGCCGTGACGACGGCCGCCGCGTCGGAGGTGACCACCTCGTCGTCATCGTCCGGCCCCGGCTGCCGCGCGCCGCTCGTGACCGTGAACGGGTCGTTCGTGTGGTCCCAGTCGATCCAGTCGTCCGCGCTCGCGTTGAACGCGTCGAAGACGATCCCGGGAGGTCCGCCGTTGCCGGGCCCGCCCGGCCCGACGTACCAGCCGATCACCGATCCCGGATCGCTGCCCGCAGGGAACGAGGGCGTCGCCGACAGCACGCCCGCGTCGTAGGTCATGTCGCCGCTCGTCGTGCCGGATGCCGCGAGGAACAGGAACTCGTAGCTGCCGATCGCCGCGGGGACCGTCGTCGGGTCCGCGCCGGTGATCAGCGAGGGCCCGTCGGGGCCGAACAGCCAGGTCGTTCCGCCGCCGTGGTGGTGCCGGTGCGTGTGCGGGACCCAGGTCTCCGCACCACTTGTGACCAGCGACATCGGATGTCCTCCTTCCGTTGCCGCCGGGCGCCAGACGAGCCCGATTCTCACAGCCCCGAAACCCTCGCGCAAGCAGCGGCTTTGCTACAGTCGGCTGACCACATTTCACCGGTTCGGCGAAATGGGCCCTGCGGGCCCATTTTTTTTCGACAGAGGCGCGGATGGCGACGACACACGAGAGGGAGAGGCAGCTGCAGCGGGAGATCGCACCGAAGGTCGAGCACGACCTGCCGGGCGTCGACGTACTCGCCGTCGAGCTCCTCACGCCGTCCCGTTTCTGCGTCTACGTCGACCATCCGGACGGCGTCGACCACGCGCTCTGCGGCCGCGTCACCGACGTCCTTCGCGACTACCTGCGCGACTACACGGTCGACGTGTCCTCGCCCGGGATCGAGCGGCCGCTGCGCCGCCAGGACCACTTCGCCGCAGTCGTCGGGCAGCGCGTCAAGCTGCGCACGCCCGCCAAGCGGCTCCGCGGCACCGTCCTCGCCGCCGGGCCCGACGCGGTGCGACTGGGATTCGACGAGGGCGAGACCGAGATCCCGTACGGCGAGATCGTGCGGGCCAACCTGATCGACGAGGGGATGGGCTCATGAGCCAGGAGATCATCGAGGCGGTTCGCGAGATCGAACGCGACAAGGGCATCGAAGAGGGCGCGCTCGTGGCGGCCCTCGAGGACGCCCTCCTCGCCGCCTACAAGAAGACCGCAGGCGCGTCGCGGCACGCGACCGTCGAGATGGACGAGCAGGGCGACTTCCGCGTCTTCTCGATCGAGCTGCCCGCCGACGTCGAGGAGCGCCTCCTCGACGAGGCCCGCGAGCGCAAGCTCGAGGAGCTCGAGCGCCTCGAGGAGGAGACCGGCGAGCGCCAGCACACGCTCATCTCCGACGACGACCTCGACATCGACTGGTCCGACATCCCCGAGAACCAGATCCAGCGCGAGGACGTCACGCCGGAGGGCTTCGGACGCATCGCCGCGCAGACCGCGAAGCAGGTCATCCTGCAGCGGATCCGCGAGGAGGAGCGCCGGATGATGTACGACGAGTACATCGACCGCGTCAGCGAGGTCGTGACCGGCATCGTCCAGCAGGCCGGCGACCGCAACAACGTCCTCGTCGACCTCGGCAAGGTCGAGGCGCTGCTGCCTCGCTCCGAGCAGGTCGACGGCGAGCGCTACGAGCAGGGCTCGCGCATCAAGGCCGTCATCACCGAGGTCCGCTCGGGCACGAAGGGCCCGCAGGTGATCCTGTCGCGGCGCGACCCGGAGCTGATCAAGACGCTGTTCGAGCTCGAGGTGCCCGAGATCGCCGACGGCCTCGTCGAGATCCGCGGCGTCGCCCGCGAGCCCGGCTACCGCTCGAAGATCGCCGTCGAGTCGCACGCCCAGGGCGTCGACCCGGTCGGTGCGTGCGTCGGCCCGCGCGGCTCGCGCGTCCGCATGGTCGTCTCGGAGCTCCGCGGCGAGAAGATCGACATCATCCCGTGGAACCCGGAGCCCGCGCGCTTCGTCGCCAAGGCGCTCTCGCCCGCGCGCGTGCGCGAGGTCTACCTCGACGACGAGGGCCGCGAGGCGACCGTCGTCGTCCCGGACGACCAGCTCGCGCTCGCGATCGGCAAGGAGGGCATGAACGCCCGCCTCGCCGCGCGCCTCACGGGCTGGAAGATCGACATCCAGAGCGACACCGAGTTCGCGCAGGCCGAGGCCGACGCGGCCTACGGCGGCGGCGACGGCGAGGTCGAGGACGTCTCCGGCCGCTGCTCCGCGATCCTCTCCAACGGCAAGCGCTGCCCGAACGCGGCGCTCCCCGGCTCCCGCTACTGCGGCGTGCCCGCGCACCAGGAGCTCGCGCTGCACGACAGCGACGACTCCGAGCCGGTCGTGACCGAGTCGGAGCCGGAGCTCGAGGCCGAGGCCGACCTGCTCCCGCCGGACGCCGAGAGCGTCGGGCCGGAGTCGCTGCCCGAGCCGGAGGTGACGGAGATCGAGTCCGCGGCGCCGGCAGACGTCGCCGCGACGCATGGCCCGAGCGCGGTCGCCGTCGCGGAGGCCGAGGGCGAGGTCGATCTGGACACGGTCCTGCCCGAGCCGGCGCGCGCGGAGGACGCCGAGGACTAGCGCGGTGGGCGAGCCGGTTCGGCGCTGTGCCGGTTGCGGCCGGCGCTCCCCGCAACGGGAGCTGATCCGGTTCGCCGCCCGCGACGGCGAGCTCGTCGCCGACCGGACGGCGCCGGGGAGGGGCGTCTACACGTGCCGGCGGCGCGCCTGCTTCGACCGCGCGGTCGAGTCCCGCAGCTTCGCCCGGGTGCTGCGAAAGCCCGTCCGAATCGAACCAGAGCTCGTATCGCTCTACACTGACGCTGGAAGCGTCGTCGGCGAAGCCGCCGACGCCCGGCGAAACCAATCTTGGGAGGCAGATGCCAAGCAACGGAGGCAATAGACCGAACCGGCCGCTCCGCCCGCGTGGCGGGGGAGGCCCCGGCAACCGCCGGCGCCGCGTCGTCATCGACAACCAGGCCGCGCGCCCGAATCCGCGCGACCAGCGCCAGGCACGCCAGGACGGCCAGCGCCGCGAGCAGCGGCCGCAGACCCCTGCGCAGCCGACCGGTCCCGTCTCCGTCGAGTCGGGCGTCAGCGTCCGCGACCTCTCGCAGGCGCTCGGCGTCCCGATGCCGAACATCATCAAGATTCTGATGGGCCTCGGCCAGATGCGGACGGCGACGCAGTCGCTCTCCGACGAGGAGGTCGAGCTGATCGCGGCCGAGGTCGGTCGCGAGGTCGTGGTCAAGCACGCTGCGGACGAGGAGGACGAGCCCGAGGCGTACGACGACCCGGAGGAGTCGCTCGCCGCGCGGCCGCCGGTCGTCACGATCATGGGCCACGTCGACCACGGCAAGACGTCGCTGCTCGACGCGATCCGTGACGCACGCGTCGTCGCCACGGAGGCGGGCGGCATCACGCAGCACATCGGCGCGTACCAGGTCGACGTCGACGGCCGGAAGATCACCTTCCTCGACACGCCGGGCCACGAGGCGTTCACCGCCATGCGCGCCCGCGGCGCGAAGGTCACGGACATCGCCGTGCTCGTCGTCGCGGCCGACGACGGCGTCATGCCGCAGACGAAGGAGTCGATCGCGCACGCGCGCGCCGCAGAGGTGCCGCTCGTCGTCGCGATCAACAAGGTCGACCTCCCGGACGCGAACATCGACCGCGTCAAGGCCGAGCTCGCCTCCGAGGGACTGCAGCCGGAGGAGTGGGGCGGCTCGACGCAGTTCGCCGAGGTCTCCGCGAAGACGCACCAGAATCTCGACGACCTGCTGGAGCGGATCCTCCTCGTCGCCGACGCCGAGCTCGACCTGCGCGCGAACCCGACGGCGGAGGCGTCCGGCCCGATCATCGAGTCGCGTCTCGACGTCGGCCGTGGCCCGGTCGCGACGGTCCTCGTCCAGCGCGGCTCGCTCAAGGTCGGCGACGCGATCGTCGCCGGCGACGCGCACGGCCGCGTGAAGGCGCTCTTCAACTACAAGGGCGAGAAGCAGGACCGGGTCGGCCCGGGAGATCCCGTCGAGATCCTCGGCTTCGACAAGCCGCCGGCGGCCGGCGAGGTCGCGCGCGTCGTCGAGAACGACCGGCAGGCGCGCGAGCTCGCGAACAAGCGGGCCGAGCGGCTCCGCCGCGAGCAGCTGGCGTCCGCGCGTCCCGTTGGCGTCTCGCTCGAGGGCCTCTTCGAGGCGCTGCAGGCGGGCGAGGTCAGCGACCTCAACCTGATCGTCCGCGGCGACGTGGTCGGCTCCGTCGAGGCGGTCGTCAGCGAGCTCTCGAAGTTCGAGCACTCCGAGGTGCGGCTGAACGTCATCGCCTCCGGGGTCGGCGCGATCACGCAGAACGACATCATGCTCGCGTCCGCGTCCGATGCCCTCATCGTCGGCTTCAACGTCCGCCCGAACGCCGAGGCGCGCGACCTCGCGAGCCGCGAGGGCGTCGAGATCCGCACCTACGACGTCATCTACAAGCTGACCGAGGACATCGAGCAGGCGCTCGTCGGCAAGCTCGCCGCGGTCAAGACGGAGGAGACGATCGGCGAGGCCGAGGTGCGGGCGCTGTTCCGCGTGTCGCGCCTGGGGACGATCGCGGGCTGCATGGTCACCGACGGCGTCGTTCGCCGGAACGCGAACGTGCGCGTCGTCCGCGACGGCACCGTGATCTACACGACGACGATCTCGCAGCTGAAGCGCTTCAAGGACGACGTCCGCGAGGTCGCGGAGGGCTTCGAGTGCGGCATCCTCCTCGACGGCTTCAACGACGTGAAGGAGGGCGACGTGCTCGAGATCTTCGAGACGCGCGAGATCGAGCGGACGTCGCTCGACGAAGCCGCTCCTTCGCCGACCGCCGCGAGCTAGATCTCGGCCGCCGACGCGCTCGTCGTCGAGCGCGCCGTCGCCTTCGCTTGAATGCCGCCATGGCGAGCGGCTGGGTCGGCGTCCTGACGTGCGAGCTGTGGTTCCCCGATGCGCACTCGCTGAAGGAGAAGCGGCATTACCTTCGCTCGGCGAAGGCGCAGCTCCAGAACCGGGTGGGCGCGTCGGTTGCGGAGGTCGACCACCACGACGTCTGGCAGCGCGCCCGGATCACCGTCGCCTGCGTCGCGCGCGAGTACCACGAGGCGGAACGGCTCCTCGACGAAGCCGAGCGCTGGCTCCGCGGCCAGGAGTGGGAGGTAGCGCTGGCGCAGCGGTTCCTCGTCGACCCGGAGGAGTAGGCGCCGGTGGACGAATTGCCGGCCTCTTGCGACACAGGCTCCAACCCGGCATCGCGGGTTCGCCGGTAGCGTCGTCGCCAGAGGGCGGCGGGACGGCTTCCCCACCCAGGGTGGGGCTGTGGCCGCGGGGCGGCCGGGCCGAGTCGCTTGAATAGGGGCCATGAGCGAGCGGATGCGCCGAGTCAACGAGTCCGTGCGCCAGGTGCTCGCGGAGGCGTTGCCGGAGCTGAAGGACCCGCGCATCGGCCTCGTCACCGTGACAGGGGTCGACACTGCGCCGGACCTCCGCCACGCCACCGTCTACGTCAGCGTGCTCGGCTCCTCCCGCAAGCGGAAGACGACGCTCGTCGGCCTCGACGCGGCGCACGGGATGCTCCAGGCGCGGCTCGCGCGCGAGCTCAGGCTGAAGCGGACTCCCCAGCTGACCTTCGAGTACGATCCGTCGGTCGAGCGCGGCGTGCGCATGACCAGGCTGATCGACGAGCTCGCCCCGGACACCCATGACGGAGACGACGGCTGACCTGACCGCGACCGCCGACGCGCTGCGCGGGCACGATCGCTTCCTCGTCGTCACCCACGAGAACCCGGACGGAGACGCGCTGGGCTCGCTCCTCGCGACGACGCTCGCCCTCCGCCAGCTCGGCAAGGACGCCGTCATGTACCTCGCCGGCGACTCGCCGGTGCCGCACGAGTACGGCTTCATGGCGCTCGGCGACCTCGTCCGCACGCCGCCGCCGGACGCCGGCGAGCGCGTGCTCGTCGCGGTCGACTGCGCCCAGGCCGACCGGATCGGCGACGCCGACGCGACCACCCGAGCCCCGCTCGTCGTCAACATCGACCACCACCACGACAACACGCGCTTCGGGGACGAGAACCTGATCGTCGCGGACGCGTCGTCGACGGGGGAGGTGCTACGCGACGTGATACGCGAGCTCGGGGTCGAGCTGACCCCGGAGATCGCTGAGCCTCTCTACATCGCGCTCGTCACGGACACGGGCCGCTTCCAGTACACGAACACGACGCCGAAGGCGCTTCGGCTCGCGGCCGAGCTCGTCGAAGCCGGCGCCGACGTCCACGCCGTCTTCCAGCAGGTCTACGAGTCGGTCGAGTTCGCCAAGCTGAAGCTGCTCGCCCGCGCGCTCGAGCGCGCGCAGGTGCTCGAGGGTGGGCGCGTCGTCGTCTCTCATCTCGTCCGCACCGACTTCGCCGAGGTCGGGGCCGTCGAGCCGTACTCCGAGGGGATCATCGACTACCTCCGCGCGGTCGAGGGCGCCGAGCTCGCCGTGCTCATCCGCGAGCCGCCCCGGGACGCCGCGCCGCCGCGGAAGATCTCGCTCCGGTCGAGCGTCGACGAGCTCGACGTCTCCGCGATCGCGCGCGTCTTCGGCGGCGGCGGCCACCGGCAGGCGGCCGGCTTCTCGAGCGACAAGTCCGTGGACGAGATCACCGAGATCGTCCGGCAGAAGTTCCTCGAGCAACGTGCCGCCCCGCGCGCTTGACCCGGCGGGCGTCGCGCTCGTCGACAAGCCCGTCGGGCCGTCGTCGTTCGCGATCGTCGCGCAGATCCGCCGCATGACGGGGGCGCGCACCGGCCACGCAGGGACGCTCGATCCCTTCGCGTCCGGCCTGCTGCTCATGTTGTCCGGTCGGACAACTAAGCTTGCTCCATGGCTCGTCGGCCTGGACAAGCGGTACCTCACAGTGGTGGACCTCACCCGCCGCACCTCGACCGGCGACCCGGAGGGCGAGCCGCTCGGGGAGCACGAGCCTCCGTCTTCGGCCGAGCTGGAGGAGCGGCTCGCGGGCCTCCGCGGCGAGACCGACCTGCCGATCCCCGCCGCGTCCGCGGTGAAGATCGGCGGTGAGCGCGCATACCGGCTGGCCCGGCGCGGCGTCGAGGTGGAGATGCCGCTGCGGCGCTCGACGGTCTACGCGCTCGACGTCATCGCGTATACGGGAGCGCGGGCGACGCTCGACCTCCGCGTGAGCTCCGGGACGTACGTACGGTCGATCGCCGACGCCCTCGGAGGCCACTGCGCCACCCTGCGCCGGACCGAGGTCGGGCCGTTCTCGGTCGAGGACGCCGTCGCGCCGGACGCATTCACGCCCGAGCGGCTCATGCCGGAGGCCGACGTGCGCGCGCGGATCGAGGCGACGCGGGCGGGGGTCGCGCGGTGAACATCGCGCGGCACCCGTCCGAGCTCGAGCCGGCGCGCCGGTCGGCGGCGGTCGGGACGTTCGACGGCGTCCACCTCGGGCACTTGCATGTCCTGGACGAGGCCCGCGAGGCCGGCCTGCGGCTCGCGGTGGTGACGTTCGACCCGCACCCGCGGAACGTCGTCGGCGACGGCGTGCGCCTCCTCACGTCGACCGAGCGCCGCCTGGAGCTGCTCGCGGCGCATGGGGTGGAGGACGTGCTCCTGCTCCGCTTCGACGACGAGCTCGCCGCGCTCACGCCCGAGGAGTTCGCCGAGGACGTGCTCCGCGCCGCGGGGATCGAGGTCGTCGCCGCCGGCGAGAGCTTCCGCTTCGGCCGCGGCCGAACCGGCGACCTCGCGCTGCTCGAGCGGCTGGGCTTCGACGTCCGGCGCGTGCCGCTGGTCGGGAGCGTCTCCTCGAGCCGGATCCGCGACCTGCTCGCGGCAGGCGCGGTCGGCCGCGCTGCGGGCCTCCTCGGACGGCCGGCCGAGGTCGAGGGCATCGTGGTCCGCGGCGACGGCCGCGGCCGCGAGCTCGGCTTCCCGACGGCGAACCTCGACACGCCGGATGGCCTGCTCGTGCCGGCCGACGGCGTCTACGCGGGGCATGTGCTGGGGCACCGCGCCGCGATCTCGATCGGGACGAACCCGACGTACGGCGGCGTCGAGCAGCGCGTCGAGGCGCACCTGCTCGACTTCGACGGCGACCTCTACGGGCAGCGGCTGGTCGTCGAGCTCTGGGAGCTCCTCCGCGGCCAGGTGCGCTTCTCGTCCCAGGAGGAGCTCGTCGACGCGATCGCCGCGGACGTCGAGCACGCGCGCGCAGTCGAACCGCCGCGCT
>JAFAIV010000120.1 GCA_019236545.1 Actinomycetota bacterium
GGACGACGAGCGCGGCGGGCAGGCCGATCCGGAACTCGCCGTGCTCGAGGTCGGTCTGCGAGACGGTGTTGAAGTCGTTCCCGACCGAGTGGTCGCCGGTGATCGCCGCCGTGAAGCCGCCGCCGTTGGCCGCCTGGACGGCCTTGACGACCGGCTTCGCGCCGCCGTCGCTGTTGATCCCGAGCTGGATCAGGGTGGCGTGCCGGTCGGCCGAGACCGGCGCCTTCCCGCTCAGGTAGCTCTGCGCGTAGAAGACGTGGCCGGTCGCGCGCATCTTCGCGACGAGCGCGGCGACGTACGCACGGTAGGCCGGGTCGGTGACCGCGTGGGTCGCGGAGCGGACGACGACGACGTCGGTCGGGTGCGGCCCCGGGAAGCCCTCCGAGGCGAGGTCGGCGGCCTGCGCGGAGGCCGGGTGCCCGGTGACGGTCGCGTTCGAGGCGAGGCGCCCGTTGAGGAGCGTCGCGGCGAGCGCGAGCGCCGCGAGGACGGCGATGCCCCAGATCGCCAGCATGCGCTTCGGGTGCGCCGCAGCCCGCCGCGCGAGGCGCTCGGTCAGTCCCTCGTTCACTCCAGCCGTATCTTCGCGCGGACAGGAGAGGCTGCGCCAGCGGTGTCAGCCCTGGGCCGCGGGCTCGCTAGCTTCCAGCTCCTCCTGGAGCTCCTCGAAGCAGGGCGCGCCCTCGAACGCGGCGAGTCCGGCGGGACGCTCGGCGCGCTGGCGGCGGCGGGCGAGGACGGTGCGGCGGCGGCGCGCCGTGGCGAGCGCCGCGCTGGCGCCGACGACGCTCCCGATCAGGAACGAGCGCGCCCTCCGGCGCCGGTCCTCCTCGTCCATGGTGTTCGATTGTGCCCGATGCTCCTCGCGGCCCTCGGCGACCTGATGCTCGACGTGATCGTGCGGCTCGAGGAGCCGCTCGCCGTGGGCTCGGACGTGCGCGCGGCCACGCGCGCCGGCGCGGGCGGGCAGGCCGCGAACGTGGCGGCGTGGGCGGCCTCGCTCGGGGCGGAGGCGCGCTGCATCGCGAAGCGCGGCGAGGACGACGCCGGCGAGCTCGTCACGCGGGAGCTCGAGCGGTACGGGGTCGAGCTCGTCGGGCCGATCGCGCGGGGGGCGACCGGCGTCGTCGTCTCCGTCGTCGTCGAGGGCGACCGCTCCATGGCGTCCGACCGCGGCGTCGCGCCGTCGTTCGCGCCCGAGGAGCTGGAGGCGAAGTGGCTGCGCTGCGACGTGCTGCACATCTCCGGCTACGCGCTGTTGCGGGAGCCGATCGGCGCGACGGCGCTGCTCGCGGCGCGGCTCGCGCGGGAGGCGGACGCGCGCGTCTCCGTCGACGTCGCCGCGTGGACGGAGATCCGGCGCTACGGCGCGGTGCGGTTCCGCGAGCTGCTCGACACGCTCGAGCCCGACGTCCTCTTCGCGACCGAGGCGGAGTGGGAATTGCTCGGCGGCGCGTACCTCACCGCGCCGGTCGGCGTGTTGAAGCGCGGGCCGCGCGGCGTGACGGTCATGACCGAGGACGCGCGCCTCGACCTCGCTCCCGTCGAGACGGAGGTCGTCGACACGACCGGCGCCGGAGACGCGTTCGCGGCCGGGTTCCTCCTCGGCGGGTCGCTCGAGGAGGCTGCGAGGCGCGGGTTGGAGGCTGCGGCGCGCTGCGTCGCGAAGGTAGGTTCGCTGCCGTGATCCGGATCGCCGACGAGGTGCGCGAGGCTCAGGCGGTCGTCGTCCTCGAGACGACGCTCGTCGCGCACGGCTTCCCGCCCGGCGAGGGCGTCGAGGTCGGGCTGGAGTCGGAGCGGCAGGTGCGCGCCGCCGGCGCCGTGCCCGCGACGGTCGGGATCCTCGACGGAGAGCTCGTGATCGGGCTGACGGAGACCGAGCTGGAGCGCTTCGACGCGAGCGCGCGCAAGGTCGGCCCGCGCGACCTCGCCGCCGCCGCGGCGCAGGGCGCCGTCGGCGCGACGACGGTCGGCGGCACGCTCGCCGCGGCGCGCGCGACCGGGCTGCGCTTCATGGCGACCGGCGGGCTCGGCGGCGTCCACCGCGGCTTCCCCGACCCGCCCGACGTCTCGGCGGACCTCGCCCAGCTCGCACGCACGCCGGCGCTCGTCGTCTCCGCCGGGGTGAAGTCGCTCCTCGACGTGCCGGCGACCTCCGAGGTGCTGGAGTCGCTCGGGATCCCGGTGCTCGGCTACGGCGTCGACACGCTGCCGCTCTTCTACGCGGCCGCGGGCGGACCGAAGGTCTCGGCGCGCGTCGAGTCGGCCGCGGAGGCGGCGCGGGTCGCGTCGGCGCACTGGGAGCTCGGCGGCGCCGGGGTGCTCGTCGGCCGTCCGCCGGACGAGCCGCTGGACGACGTCGAGCCCTTGATCGAGGAGGCACTGCGCGCGGCCCACGACGCCAAGGTCTCCGGCCAGGCGGTGACGCCGTTCGTCCTGAGCTACCTCCACCGCGAGAGCGGCGGGCGCACGGAGAAGGCGAACAAGGCCCTCGTCGCCCAGAACGCGCGTCTCGCCGGCGA
>JAFAIV010000320.1 GCA_019236545.1 Actinomycetota bacterium
AGTAGTCGGCCTCGGCGCCGTAGTCGCGGCCGAGGAACGGCTGGTCGTGGCCGCGGCCGAGCACGCGCGGGCCGAGCTTCTCGCTCATGCCGAAGCGCATGATCATCTGCTTCGCGGTCTGCGTGACCCGCTCGAGGTCGTTCGCGGCGCCTGTCGTCACCTCGTGGAAGACGATCTCCTCCGCGGCGCGACCGCCGAGCGTCATCGCCATCTGGTGCATGAGCGCGGTGCGCGTGGTCAGGTACTTGTCCTCGGTCGGCAGCGAGATCGTCAGGCCGAGCGCCTGGCCGCGCGACACGATCGTGATCTTGTGCACCGGGTCGGTGTGCTCGAGGAAGTGGCCGACGAGCGCATGGCCCATCTCGTGGTAGGCCGTGATCTTGCGCTCCTGCTCGGAGAGGAGGCGGGCCTTCTTCTCCGGGCCGGCCAGCACGCGCATGATCCCCTCCTCCAGCTCGTCCTGCTCGATGATCTTCTTGCCGCGGCGCGCCGCGAGCAGCGCGGCCTCGTTGACGAGGTTCGCGAGGTCGGCGCCGGTGAAGCCGGGCGTGCCGGACGCGAGCGTGTCGAGGTCGATCTCCGGCGCGAGCGGCTTGCCCTTCGTGTGCACCTCGAGGATCTTGCGGCGGCCGATCCGGTCGGGCCGGTCGACGACGATCTGGCGGTCGAAGCGGCCCGGGCGGAGCAGCGCCGGGTCGAGGATGTCGGGGCGGTTCGTGGCGGCGATGAGGATGATGTTGTCCTTCATCTCGAAGCCGTCCATCTCGACGAGCAGCTGGTTGAGCGTCTGCTCGCGCTCGTCGTGGCCGCCGCCGAGGCCGGCGCCGCGATGGCGGCCGACGGCGTCGATCTCGTCCATGAAGACGATGCACGGCGCCGCCTGCTTGGCCTGCTCGAAGAGGTCGCGCACGCGCGAGGCGCCGACGCCGACGAACATCTCGACGAAGTCGGAGCCGGAGATCGAGAAGAACGGGACGCCCGCCTCGCCGGCGACCGCGCGCGCGAGCAGCGTCTTGCCGGTGCCGGGAGGCCCGTAGAGCAGGACGCCCTTCGGGATGCGCGCCCCGAGCGCCTGGAACTTCTTCGGGTTCTCCAGGAACTCCTTGATCTCCTGGAGCTCCTCGACCGCCTCGTCCACGCCGGCGACGTCCTTGAAGCCGATCTTCGGCGAGTCCGGCGTCATCCGCTTCGCGCGCGACTTGCCGAAGCTCATGACCTTCGAGCCGCCGCCCTGCACCTGGTTCATCAGGAAGATCCAGAAGCCGAACAGCAGGACGAACGGCAGCAGCGAGGTGAGGATCGACCACCAGGGCGACGAGCCGACGCCCTTCGAGTTGAAGTCGACCCCCTGTGCGAGCATCGTGTGCTCGAGCGCGACCTCCGACTGCGGGTCGGCGTAGTGCACCGAGACCTGCTGGCCGTTGATCGTCGCGGTCAGCGACTGCTTGTTCGGGTCGATCGTCACCGGGCCCTGGATCGACGCCGGGGCGCTGCGGACGGTCGTGTAGAAGCGCGCGGTCGACCAGGCAGCGGTCTTGGAGCCGTGGCTGCCGAGCGTCTGCAGGGCCAGCCAGACCAGCGCTGCGATGATGATCAGCGGGAAGAGCGCGCTACGGAAGAAACGGTTCACGGAAGACCTGCCCGGGAGGGTACCGAACTGTTATCGGTCTAACGAGCTTTCGCTCTAGGAGGCTACGAGCCTTCCGGAACGAGCGCCGGATCGAGCACGCCGACGTACGGCAGGTTCCGGTAGCGCTCGGCGAAGTCGAGGCCGTAGCCGATCACGAACCGGTTCGGGATCTCGAAGCCGACGTAGCGCACCGGGACGTCGATCTCGCGCCGGTCGGGCTTCGTCAGGAGCGCGCAGATCTCCAGGCTCGCCGGCCCGCGGGCCTCGAGGTTGCGCATCAGGTAGGAGAGCGTCAGGCCGGAGTCGATGATGTCCTCGACGACCAGGACGTCGCGGCCCTCGATGTTGATGTCGAGGTCCTTGAGGATCCGGACGACGCCGGAGGAGTCCGTCGAGGCGCCGTAGCTGGAGATGGCCATGAAGTCGATCTCGCACGGGACCGTCAGGTGGCGCATCAGGTCCGCGAGGAAGAAGACCGCGCCCTTGAGGACGCCGACGAGGAGTAGGTCGCGCCCGGTGTAGTCGTTCGAGATCTCGTCGCCGAGCGTCGCGATGCGCCGCTGCAGCGTCGTCTCGTCGATCAGCACCTCGCCGACGGCGCGCTGGAGCTCAGCCGCGCTCACAGTGCACCCCCGGGTGCTCGACGATCCCGGGCACCGCGACCACCTCGTCCCCGCGCACGACGAGAGGCCACGCCTCGCGCTCGGAACGGGGGATCTTGGCGTCGACGAACACGTCCTGGATCTTGCGGCTCCTTCCGGCGAGCCGGTCGCCGGGCCTCCACCCTCTCACTCTAAGCCCTTCCATGCGCGAGCGAATGACCCATTCTCCCCATCTGACCTCGCCGTCGAGGTCGACCGGCCCGCGCTCGAGCCAGAGCCGGTCGTACTCGCGGACGGCCTGGAGGCCGCCGCCGAGGTCGACGCGCTTCGAGCCGGCCGGCGCGGCGAGCAGCTCCGCGAGCGCGGGCGGAAGCGTCTCGCGCGCGTCGAGCGCGCGCAGGAGGTTCTCGTCGGCGGCAGGGTGGAGCTCGCGGAGGAGCGGCAGGATCCGGTCGCGGATCAGGCCGCGCTTCGTGTCGGGGTTCGTCGCGTCGACCCGGAAGGCGAGGCCGTGCTCGCGGCAGTAGGCCTCCGTCTCCTCGCGCCACACCGGCAGCAGCGGGTGGACGACGCCGTCGTCGCGGCGCGGCGCCATTCCGGTCGGCGCGCCGCGCGAGACGAGCCGGTAGAGGATCGTCTCGACCTGGTCGCTCGCGGTGTGGCCGGTGGCGCGGAGCCGGTCGGCGGCGACGGCGTAGCGGTGC
>JAFAIV010000037.1 GCA_019236545.1 Actinomycetota bacterium
GCAGAAGGAGGTCGAGCGCGTCCAGGGCGACATCGAGCGGCTGGAGCGGTTCGTGGAGCGGTTCCGCGCCAAGAAGGACAAGGCCAAGCAGGCGCAGGCGAAGCTGACGCAGATCCAGCGGCTCGAGCAGGAGCGCTCGTCGGCCGCCGCGGAGGTCGAGCTGCTGTCCCGCCGCAAGCGCTCGCTCGGCTTCGAGTTCCTCAAGCCGGCCCGGAGCGGCCGCGTCGTCGTCGAGGTGGACGGGCTCGACCTCGTGATCGGCGAGCGCACGCTGCTCCGGGACGCGTCGTTCGCGCTGGAGCGCGGCGAGCACGTCGCGCTCGTCGGGCCGAACGGCTCCGGGAAGACGACGCTGCTGGAGCGGATCGTCAAGGAGCAGGGGATCCGCCTCGGCCACGGCGTCCAGGTCGGCTACTTCTCGCAGCAGGAAGCCGAGCTCGACACGCGCGGCACCGTCCTCCAGTGCGTCCAGACGATGACCGGCCTCTCGCGGCCGGACGCGCAGAGCCTGCTCGGACGGTTCCTCTTCTCCGGCTGGGAGGAGCACGAGAAGCCGGCTGCCGTGCTCTCGGGCGGCGAGCGGCGGCGGCTCGCGCTCGCGGTCACCGTCGCCTCCGGCGCGAACTTCCTCGTCCTCGACGAGCCGACGAACCACCTCGACCTCGAGAGCCGCGAGGCGCTCGAGGCGGCGCTGCTCGCCTTCCCCGGGACGATCCTCCTCGTCTCCCACGACCGCGCGCTGCTCGACGCCGTCGCCGAGCGGACGCTCGCGATCGAGGACGGCGAGCTGCACGGCTACGACGGCGGCTGGGCCGAGATGCTTCGCCGCCGCGAGGAGCGCGCCGCGCGCGAGGCGCCGCCGCCGGAGCCCGCGAAGCCGAAATCCGCCAAGCCGAGGCCGGCGCCGAGGCCGAAGCGCAGCGAGCTCGACCGCGTCGAGGCGGAGATCGCCGCGCGCGAGGCCGAGGTCGCCCAGCTCGAGGAGAAGCTCGCCGCGGACTGGAACGACGTCGACACGCTCGCCGCGCACAGGCGGAGCCGCGACGCGCTCACCGCGCTGCTCGAGCGCTGGGAGGCGCTGTTCGAGGAGGCGCAGGCGTGATCGAGCTCCTGCGCGAGCTCGTCGAGATCGAGTCGCCGACCGGCGACACGGCGGAGATCCAGGTCCGCGTGGAGCGGGAGCTGCGCGAGCTCGGCGCACGCGTCGAGGTGCGAGGCGATCACCTCTACGCCGAGCTCGACGGCGAGGGCGCGCCGCTGCTCCTGCTCGGCCACGTCGACACCGTCTGGCCGCGCGGGACGCTCGATCGCCTCCCGTTCCGCGTCGAAGGCGACCGCGCCTACGGCCCCGGCACCTACGACATGAAGGCCGGGCTCGTCATCCTGTTCGAGGGCGTCCGCCGCGCCCGCACCGTGCGCGCGCTCCGGATCGTCGTCAACGCGGACGAGGAGATCGGCAGCCTCGGCTCCCGGCCGCTGCTCGAGGAAGCGGCGACCGGCGCGGCCGCCGCCCTCGTCCTCGAGGGCTCGAGCGACCGCGCGCACGTGAAGACCTTCCGCAAGGGCATCGGCCGCTTCCGGCTCCGCGTGCGCGGCCTGGCAGCCCACGCGTCGACGCCGCAGGAGGGCGTCAGCGCGATCCACGAGCTCGCGCACCAGATCCTCGACCTCTACGACCTTCAGGGCAGCGGCGTCACCGTCAGCATCGGCACCGTCACGGGCGGGACGCGCGAGAACGTCGTCGCCGCCGAGGCCGAAGCGGTCGTCGACGTGCGCGTGCCGACGCTCGAGGATCGCGACCGGCTCGAGGCGGCGCTCGACGAGCTCGGCCCGCATCTCCCGGGCGCCGAGGTGGAGCTGTCGGGCCGCTGGACGCGCCCGCCGCTCGTCTCCACCGAGCGGACGCAGGTGCTCTTCGAGGCGGCGCGAGAGCACGGCCGCGAGCTGGGGCTGGAGCTGGAGGCGCACGGCGCCGCGGGCGGCTCGGACGGCAACCTCGTCGGCCACGTCGTCCCGGTCCTCGACGGGCTCGGCGCCGTCGGCGCCGGCGCGCACGCCGACGACGAGCACGTCCTGATCTCCTCGCTCGACGAAAGGGCCGAGTTGCTGGCCCGGATTCTTCGCGACCCCGGCGTCTGAGCCGGTAGCCTCAGAGGGTGGCACGCGCTTTCGTCCTGCTCTCGCTCTCGGCGGCGGTCGCCGCGCCGAGCGCGCTCGCGGCCCAGACGCCCGCCGCCTTCAGCGTCGCGGTGCACGCCGCGGCGAAGGAGCAGCAGTCCGTCCACTACGTCAGCCACTCGAAGACCTCGAAGATGGAGGTCACGATCGTGGCCGACTCGGCGAAGGAGGAGGGGATCCAGCAGATCACGATCCACTCCGGCGCGAAGTCCGGCCACGCGACCGTGATCGTCTCCGGCGGGGTCGCGTACCTCCGCGGCGACACCTTCGCGCTCAACCGCTTCCTCGGCTTCAAGACGACCGCCTCGATCGACTACGCCGGCCAGTGGATGCGCATCCCGCCCACGAGCGCCGCGTACGTCCCGATCGCCGCCGCCGTCACGCTCGGCTCCGCGATCGACGAGCTCGGCCCGCAGGGGACGCTCTCCTATGTGAAGGCGTCCGGCCTGCGCGGCGTCCGGGGCACGATCGTCCAGAAGGGCGTCCGCATCGTCGACACGCTCTACGCGCGCTCGAGCGGCACGCCTCTGCCCGTGCGCGAGGTCGTCACGCGGCCCGGCGTCGTGGCGACGAACGACCTCAGCGGCTGGAACGAGCCGGTGCACGTGACGGTGCCGACGAAGACGGTGCCGATCTCGACCGTGCTCAAGGCCGGCGGCCCGTCGGCGTAGCTAGAGCGTCTTCTCGAAGCAGCGGCTGACGGCCTGGCCGGCGTACGGGCCGTAGCAGGGGATCGGCGCGTAGCCGAACGACGCGTAGAGCCCGATCGCCGCTTCCTGAGCTGTTCCGGTCTCGAGCACGAGGCCCTGGTAGCCGAGCGCTCGCGCCTCCGCCTCGAGCGCCACGAGCAGCTCTCGCCCGATGCCGCGGCCGCGCGCCTCCGGGACGACGTACATCCGCTTCAGCTCGCCGCGCGTCTCGTCGAAGCGGGCGACGCCGCCGCAGCCGAGCGGTGCGCCGTCCTCCGCCCGCGCGACGAGGAAGACGCCGTCCGGCGGCTCGAACATCGCGCCGACGCGCACGGGGCCGATGTCGCCGCGGCCGTCGATCCCGCGCAGCTCGGCCTGCTGCGCCTGGGCGAGCGCCTGCGCGTCGGCCGACTCGAACGGCTCGCGGGAGATCACGACCAGAACCGCTCGAAGGCGGAGTCGAGCGGCACGGCGGTGACCTCCTGCCAGAAGCCGTCCGCGCAACGGATCACGAGGGCCTGCTCGACGTCGAGCTCGACGCCGTTCCGCGTTCCCATCGCGCGGTAGATCGCGACCGCCCAATCGTCGTCCGCGAAGACCGTGTGCAGCCGGCTGCGGTAGGTGCCGCCGGTCTCGAGGCCGGTGCGGCGAAGGAACTCCATCACCTCGACCCGGCCGTGGTATTCGCCGGACATGACCGTGTTGCCGGGGACGCGCCAGACGATGTCGCGCGAGAACGCCGCCGCGATCGCCTTCGGGTCGCGCCCGAACGCGGCGAAGACGCGCCGGGTCAGCGCGGCGTTCGGATGCTCCTCGCTCACTCGCCGTCGAGGGTCGCGACGACGGCCTCCGCGATCACGCGGATCGGCCGGCCCGACGCCTGGCTCGCCTTGCGCAGCCGCGCGAAGGCGTCCTGCTCGCTCAGGCCGTCCTTCGCCATCAGCAGGCCCTTCGCGCGCTCGATCACCTTCCGCGCCGCGAGCGCCTCCGACAGCGACTCGGCCTCCTCGCGCACGGCCTGCAGCTCCTCGTGCCGAGCCCGCGCGGTCGCGATCGCCGGCAGGAGGTCCTGCTCGCGGAACGGCTTGACGAGGTAGCCGAAGACGCCGGCCTCGATCGCGCGGGAGACGAGCTCCTCCTGCCCGTAGGCGGTGAGCATCACGATCGGGATCGGGCGCTCGTCGAGGATCTTCCGCGCCGCCTCGATCCCGTCGAGCTTCGGCATCTTCACGTCCATCACGGCCAGGTCGGGCTGCTCGGAGCGTGCGAGGGCCACCGCCTCCTCGCCGTCCTTCGCCTCGGCGCAGACCTCGAAGCCGGCGCGCTCCAACAGGTCGCGCAGGTCGAGGCGGATGATCGTCTCGTCCTCGGCCACGAGGATCCTCACGCCGGGAACACCACCTCGGCCCGCGGGCCGGAAAGCTCGAACGATCCCTGGAGCTCGTCGGAGACGAGGGCCCGCACGATGGACAGGCCGGTGCCGTCGTGCGCGCCGTCAGCGCCCGTGCCCTCGTCCGCGATTGCGAGGACGACGTCGCCGTTGCGGCGGCCGAGCTCGATCCGCACCGCGCCCGCCCCGTGCTCCAACGCGTTCTGGAGCAGCTCCGAGAAGACGAGGGCGAGCGCGGTGGCGCGGTTGCCGGCGAGCTGGACCTGCTCCAGGCGCGCCTGCACGTCGCGGCCGCCGCCGATCCCCTGCACGAGCATCGAGCGCAGGCGATCGATCAGCTCGGAGAGCTCGACGTCGTCCTCGCGCTGCTCCGTGAGCGCCTCGTGGACGGCCGCGATGGCGAGGATCCGGTTGACCGAGTGCTCGAGCGCCTCGCGCGGGTCGACCTCGTCCGCGCGCGCCTGCAGGCGCAGGAGCGACGCGACGGTCTGGAGGTTGTTCTTGACGCGGTGGTGGATCTCCTGGGCGAGCACGCCGCGCATGACCGCGCGCCCGTGCTCGAGCGCGACGGCGGCGTGGTGGGCGATCGCCTCCAGCAGCGCGCGGTCGTCGTCCGAGAACGGCGTGTCCTTGTCGGCCACGAGCTCGCCGATCACGCGCCGCTTCCAGCGCAGCGGCGTGCGGACGGCGTGCGCCCCGGCGCGGCCCTCCGGCCAGGCGATGCGGCCATCCTCGAGGACGAGCGCAGCGCCGGTCGCGTGCACAGCCTCCATCGTCGTCCTCACGATCGCCTCGAGCGACTCCTCGAGGTAGAGCGACTCCGACACCGCCTCCGAGATCCGCGCCAGCGCCTCCAGCTCGGCGACCCGCCGCTGCGCCTGCGCGTAGATCTGCGCGTGGACGATCGACTGCGCGACCTGGTCGGCGATCGCCTCCAGCAGCTCGATCTCGTCGCGGCGGAACTCGCGCGGGCGCAG
>JAFAIV010000040.1 GCA_019236545.1 Actinomycetota bacterium
GCTGGACGTCCGCTCGCGCCCGGACGAGGGCGCCACCTTCACGCTGACGCTGCCGGTCGCGAGCTAGACCTTGGCGCGCATCCGCTCGACGCCGAGCTCCTTGGCGAGCTCCTTGGCGCGGGCGGCGATGCGGCGGCGCAGCTCCGCCGGCTCGAGCAGGACGGCGTAACCGCGGGCGGCGAGGATCTCGCTCTCGAGCCACTCGTCGCTCCCGACCGGCCGCTCCTGCAGCGCCGTGCCGTCGGAGAGCTTCCGCGCGCCGCGCTCGATCGCGAACCGGGCGACCTCGGGCCGGTAGAGGATCCGGGCGCTGCGGGCGCCGCGGAACCTCGTCGGCTCGAAGCCCTCGCGCGGCTCGAACGTCTCCTTCGTGAGCGTGGCGCTGCGCATCCGGTCGAGCCGGAAGGAGCGCTCCTCACCCTTCGTGCGGTCGAACGTGTGGACGTACCAGTTCGGCAGCTGCCGCTCGAGCGAGTACGGCTCGACGAGCCGGACGGACGGCTGCGCGTCGACCTCCTTCTGGTACTCGATCTCGACGAGCCAGTGCTCCCGCATGCCGCGGGCGAGCGTCGTGACGAGGTCCTCCTCGGGCCGCTCGACCTGCGGCGACGGCGTCTGCGCCAGCTCGAACTGGCCGAACGTCTCCTCGAGCTTGTTGCGGACGCGCGCGAGCGGCGTGTGCGCGTCGGCGGCGATCATCGGGCCGACGTACTCGAGCGCGAGCCGGATGGCGCGCGCCTCGAGCGGCGTCAGCCGCGGCGCGAGCCGGAAGGTGTCGCCCCAGAGCTCCTTGTCGACGTGCACGACGCGCTCACGGAGCTCGGCGTAGACCGTGTAGCAGCCGCCGCCGAAGTTGACGAGGTTGAGCAGCGAGAGGTGCTCCTCGAGCTCGTCGCGCGGGATCGACGGGAAGCGGTCGAGCAGGTTGTCCGCCTCGATCTCGGCGGAGTGGCTCTCGCCGCAGGCGGCGAGCAGGAACGCGAGCAGCGCCTGGAGGACGGCGAAGCGCTCCGGCGCGACCGGGCCGGCGGGACGCTCGAGCGGGTCGCCGGTGGCGCGGTTCGGCGCCTCGCGCGCGGGCTCGGGCGGCGCGCCCTCGTGCGCCTCACGCACGCGGCGGAGTGCGGTCGCGACTTCGCGGCGCAGCTCGTCCGGCTCCTGCGGAACGGCGCGTCCATCCTGGCGCAGCACCCACGACGCGAGCTGAGGCAGGGAGGAGTACTCGGTGACGAAGACGCCGTCCTCGAGGCGGCCGGTCGCGCCGTACGCGCGCTGCACCCACCACGCCGTGTCGCCGCGCACCTCGATGCGCGCCTCGCCGACGACGTCGCCGATCTGCCACGGCGGCCGGCCCCGGTAGCGCTCGATGTCGAAGTCGGCCGGGACGCGGAAATCGCGCTCGCGACGAGTGGCGAACTTGATCTCGCCGCGGATCCGGGAGACGCGGAAGGTGCGGATCTCCTCGCGGTCGAGGTCGAAGCCGACGACGTACCAGACGCCGTTGTCGGGGAGGAGCGCGTACGGGTTCAGCGTGCGCTCCGAGACCTCGTCGCGCGAGATCGACCAGTACTCGAACTTGACCGTCCGCTGCTTCGAGATCGCGCCCTCGAGCTTCGCCAACCGGCCGGGCATCTCGGGCGAGTAGTCGGGGTCGAGCACCTCGACGCGGCCGGCGGTGTCGGTCGGCGCCTCCGCGAACCCGGGGCGGCCGAGCGCGAGGTTCTGCAGCGCGAGCCGGAGGGGCTCCGCGTACGCGAACTTCCCCTCGAGCAGGTAGAGCGCCGTCTGCAGCGCCGCGAGCTCGTCGTCCTCGAGGTCGAGCTGCGGGAGGAAGTACTGCTCCGAGCGGAGCGTGTAGAGCTCCTCGCCCGTGAACTCGTCGCGCTGCGACTGCAGCGGCACGCCGAGCGCGAGCAGCTCCGCGCGGTCGGAGTAGAACCGGCGCGCGAACGCCTCGTCCGACATCTCCGAGTAGCCCTCGACGTTCCCCTTCACGTCGCGGGCCGTGATCGGCCGCCGCTCGGCCATCAGGAACGCGACCAGCGAGAGCTGGCGGATCAGCTTGTCCGTGTCGTGCGACACCCCGCACGCACCCTAGCGTGGGTTGCCTGTGGAACGCGCTGTGGAAAACCGCTCGGTCAAGAGGCTGACGCCCCTTGACCGACGTAGCCGAACTACGCGCGCGGGAGAGCGCGGTCTCCCACACGCTCCGTGCAGCAACGTCGCCCGCCCGCGCGTGCCTTCGGCGCGCGCGGGAGCGGGGAGCCTGCGGCTAAGCGCGCTTCGCGACGCTTAGCCTCCGGCCGGAGACCTTAGGCCGCGACGCGCGTCTCGAGGTGTTGGTGCGACGGGCAGTACTCGCGGTCCGGCAGTGGCGTCCGCTGGCACGGCTTGCCCTTGCGCGTGGTCGCGCGGCAGCGGGCGACGCCGCCGTCGAGCGCGCCGGACTCGATCTGCTCCTGGATGAACGTCACGGCGGCGTTGACCCCGTTCTGCACCGCCCAGGCGACCTGCGCCTGCGAGGTGATCGGGAAGTAGCGCCGGATGTCCTGGAACAGCGCCCGGTCGGGCTTCGCGAAGTAGAGGGGATCGGCCGCCAGCCGCTCCATCGTCTGCTCGCACGCGACGAGCACGGCGCGGCGCGACTCGAGCTGCGTCCGGCGGTCCGAATACGGGTCGATGAGATCCTTGATCGACCGGTAAATGGCTCGCGAGTATTGATACATGCAGTGCTGCAGCTGGAGAGTCCGCTCTTCGGTCACTAGTCTGCCTGTCTCCTGTTTGTAACCCGGCAACGCCACGTTAGAAGCCGGTTAACGCTCCGATCGAGCGCGCCGCCGATCGTTGATCCTACACGCTTCTTTCCGTGTTACAAACTCGCGCACGTCCGTTGCCTCGTAAGGCGACGAGCCCTCGAGTCCGGGTTTCGCAGTATCCGGTTTCCGCGTTGTTACACCTATCCCGCTATCCGAGCGGGATAGGCGCCGGAGAAGCCGTGGCCGCGATCCGACGACGCCGCGGACTGCGCCGCGCCGGATGACGAGAATTCGCCTGCGTAGATCACCCAGTAGCCGGCGCGCAGGCTGGAGAAGTCGGACGAGAGGAGCACGCCGACGTCGGCGATCCCCGCGGCGAGCGCGTGGTGCGCCTGCGCGAGCGCGGCGTCACGGCCCTCGCTCGCAGGCAGCGACTGGAGAACGACGGTGTAGCCGGAGCGGCCGCTCGGCCAGGAGCCGATCGCGGGCGCGGCGGGCGGAGCCGTCGTGGTCGTCGGTGCGGCGGTCGTCGTGGGCGGCGGCGCCGTGGTCGCTGCGGCGGTCGACGGCGGCCCGGGCGCGACGGGGAGCGTGCCGGTCGTCACCGTCGGCTGCGGGCCGGCCGAGGTCGTCGTCGGCTGGGCGGGCGCCGTCGTCGTCGCGGTCGTCGGCAGCGTCACGCTGACGTGCGGGCTCGTCGCGATCGTCGTCGAGGCGGCGGGCTTCTTCGTCGTGTGCGCGGCGATCGTCGCCGCCGTCGCGCCCGCGGAGACGAGCGCGAGGAACAGGACGGGCCAGAGCCGGTTGCGCGACCTGCCCGGGTCGCCGCCGCCCGGGACGACGGAGCCGCAGCGGAGGCAGACCCGTTGGGACGGCTCCGCCGGCGCACCGCACCGGGGGCAGCGGCGGTCCTCGCTCATCAGACGGCGACTCTAACGCCGCCGGTGGTCGTCAGACCCTGCGGTCGACCGTGTCGCTCGAGCGAGCGGCACGGCGGCCGAAGCCCGCCAGCCAGAGGATGGCGAGCAGCAGGCCGACGATCCCCACCGGGATCCCGACCCACGGGATGACGAACAGCATGATGAGCCCAAGGACGACGAATGCGATTCCGACCCCGATCACGAGGGTCTGGTGCCCGCGGTCAACAGGCGGGAAACCCCTAGCGCTGGATGACCACGAGACGCTCCTCGGTCATCTCGCGGATCGTGAAGGCAGGGCCTTCCTTCGTGTTGCCCGAGCCCTTGACGCCGCCGTACGGCATCTGGTCGGCGCGGAACGTCGGCGCCTCGTTCACGGTGACGCCGCCGAACTCGAGGGCGTCGGCCGCGGCGAGCGCGCTCGCGATCGAGCTCGTGAAGATCCCGGCCTGCAGGCCGTAGTCGGTGGCGTTCGCGCGGCGGATCGCCTCGTCGAGCGTGTCGTACGGGTTGACGACGCAGACGGGGCCGAAGACCTCCTGGCAGCTCACCTTCGCGTCGTCCGGGACATCGCCAAGGACGGTGGGGCGGATCAGCTCGCCGTCGCGGCCGCCCGCGAGCACCTGCGCACCCGCGGCCTCGGCCTCGGCGATCCACTCGAGGATGCGGTCGCGGTTGTCGGCGTCGATCACCGGGCCGACGTCGGTCGCGTCGTCCGCGGGGTCGCCGACGGTGAGCGCCTCGACCTTCGGCAGGAACCGCGCGAGGAAGTCGGCGAGGACGGGCCGCTCGACGTAGATCCGCTGCAAGGAGATGCAGCTCTGGCCGGCGAACGAGAACGCGTTCCCGGCGAGCTTCGTCGCGGCGGCCTCGACGTCGGCGTCCGCGGCGACGATCACGGGCGTCGAGTTGCCGAGCTCGAGGCGGACGCGCTTCCGCGCTGCCCGCTCGGCGATCCCCCAGCCGACGCCGCTCGAGCCGGTGAACGTGATCAGGCGGACGCGGTCGTCCTCGACGAGCACGTCGCCGATCGCGGACGACGGGCCGACGACGACGTTCAGCCAGCCCTCCGGTAGCCCCGCCTCCTGCTCCAGCTCGGCGAGGAGCAGCGCCGAGAGCGGCGTCTGGCTCGCGGGCTTGAGCACGACCGGGCAGCCGGCGGCGAGCGCGGGCGCGAGCTTGTGGGCGACGAGGTTGAGCGGGAAGTTGAACGGCGAGATCGCGCCGACGACGCCGACGGGCTTGCGCACCGTGAACGCGAGCTTCCCGGCGCCCGCCTCGGACGCGTCCATCGGGATCCCCTCGCCGACGAGCTTCCGCGCCTCGACTGCCGCGAAGGTGAAGGTGGAGATCGCCCGCGAGACCTCGACGCGCGCCGTCTTGATCGGCTTCGCCGCTTCGGCGCAGATCGTCCGCGCCGCGTCCTCGTGGCGCTCGCGGAGGAGCGCCGCGACCCGGTCGAGGATCGCGGCCCGCTCGTGGGCGGGCAGCGGCCGCTCGAGCGCCGAGGCTGCGGCGTCGACCGCGCGGCGGGCCTCGTCGGCTCCGCCCTTCGCGACGCGGCCGACGACCTCGCCGGAGTACGGCGAGCGCACCTCCAGCCAGTCGCCCGTCTCGACCCACTCGCCGGCGATCAGGAGGTTCCGCTCGACGGTCGTGGTGGCCACGGCCGGACCCTAGACGAACTCCGGCTCGTCGAGCCGCGAGGCGAGCGCCTGCAGCACCTTGAGCTGGAGCGAGGGGACGTCGCGCATCAGCGCGCGGAAGTCGCGGGCCGTCAGGCGCAGCACCTCGACCGGCGTCAGGGCCGTCACCGTCGCGGTGCGCGGCGTCCCGGCGACGAGCGCGAGCTCGCCGAGGAAGTCGCCGCCGCCGAGCACGCGCAGCCGCTTGCCGCGCTGGCTGACCTCTGCGCTCCCGCCGACGAGCACGAGGAACTCGCGCGCGGGGTCGCCCTCGCGCGTGAGCCGACGCCCGGCCGGCAGCGCGAGCTCGTCGACGCGCTGGGCGATCCGCCGCAGCTCCGTCTGCGAGCAGTGCTCGAAGAGCGGGACGCGGCGGAGGAGCTCGATTCGGGCGCTCCTGCGGAGCACGCCCGCCAGCCTACGCCGCGAGGTGCTCCGCCACCTTGCGCAGGAGCCGCGACGCGAGCACCGGCATGTCGTGCGCGATCCGGCGGAACTCGTGCCCGGCGAACACGAACACCCTCGAGGGCGCGGTCGTCGTCACGGTCGCCGTGCGGCGCCCCCGGCCCAGGACCGCAAGCTCGCCGACGACGCTGCCGGGCTCGACGACGTTCAGCACCTCGCCGCCGGCGTGCACCGCCGCGCCGCCGTCGAGCAGCACGAAGACCTCGTGGCCGAGCCGTCCCTCCCTCGTCAGATCCGAGCCGCAGGGCGCGTCGACGATGTCGCCGGCGGCCGCGATCCGCTCCAGGTCGACCTTCGGCAGGCCCGCGAAGAGGGGGACACGGGCCAGCTCGTCCAGCTTGGAGTCCGTCGTCGTCTTCATGAAGGTTCCAACGCCGGATAGCATTGGAATATGCCCGCCTGGGAGTCCGACGCGCTCATTCTCGACGCCGTTCGCAGCCCGATCGGCAAGCGCAACGGAACGCTCTCGCACATCCGTGGCGACGAGCTCTCGGCCCAGGTGGTCAACGGCCTCGTCGAGCGCAACGGCGTCGATCCGGCCGAGATCGAGGACGTCCAGTGGGGCTGCGTCACGCAGATCGACGAGCAGGCGTGGAACATCGGCCGCAACGTCGCGCTGACCGCCGGCTGGCCGGTTTCGGTCGCGGGCACGTCGGTCGACCGCCAGTGCGGGTCGTCGATGCAGACGAACTTCAACGCGGCCGCGGCCGTCTGGTCGGGCCAGCTCGACCTCGTCGTCTCGGGCGGCGTCGAGATGATGTCGCGCGTCCCGATGGGGTCGAACAACGGCTCGATGTCGCCGCTCGTGTACGAGCGCTACGACATCGTCATGCAGGGCATCTCGGCCGAGGTGATCGCGAAGCAGTGGAACCTGCCGCGCGAGGAGCTCGACCGGATCTCGTACGAGTCGCATATGCGCGCCGCGCGCGCGATCGACGAGGGGCGCTTCGAGAAGGAGATCGTCCCGATCGAGCTCGACGTCCCCGCCCCGGACTCCGGCTCGACCCTCGTCCGCACGCGCTTCGCGGTCGACGAGGCCGTCCGCCGCGAGACGACGCTCGAGAAGATGGCCTCGCTCCAGCCGGCCTTCATCCCGGACGGCGTCGTCACGGCCGGGAACTCGTCGCAGATCGTGGACGGCTCCGCCGCGGTGCTGATCGCGTCCGAGAAGGCCGCGTCGAGGCTCGGCGTCGAGCCGCGGGCGCGCTTCCTCTCCTTCGGCGTCGTCGGCGTCGACCCGCACGTGATGCTCCACGGCAACCCGCAGGCCTGCGAGAAGGCGCTCGCCAAGGCCGGGCTGACCTGGGACGACATGGCCGTGATCGAGGTCAACGAGGCGTTCGCGTCCGTCGTCGCCCAGTTCCTCGCCGACACCGGGCTGCAGGAGCGGTACGAGGCGGGGGACGTCAACCCGAACGGCGGCGGCATCTCGCTCGGCCACCCGCTCGGCGCCACCGGGGCCCGCATCACCGCCACGCTCGTCTCCGAGCTCGAGCGGCGCAACGCCCGCTACGGCATCGCCTGCATGTGCATTGGCTTCGGCCAGGCGATCGCCGGCGTCGTCGAGCGGCTGTAGGCGCCCGTCGCGCGCACGCGGCCGTCGCGGCCGGCTTCGTCGTGCTCGGCGCGATCGACGGCGTCTGGGTCTCGCGGCTGCCTGCGCTGAAGCACCGGCTCGCGCTCGACGACGGCCGGCTGGGGATCGTCATCTTCTGCGTGACCGCGGTCGCGCTCCTCTCGCTGCCGGTCGCGGGCTGGCTGAGCGCGCGCTACGGCAGCCGAGGCCCGGCCGCGCTCGGGCTTTGGCTCGCGTGCGGCGCGCTCGCCACGGCTGCGTTCGTCCCCTCGCTCGGACCGCTCGTCGCGACCGCCTGCGTCCTCGGCGCCGGGCTCGGGATCGCCGACATCGGCGTGAACACGCACGGGGTCGAGCTCGAGCGGCGCGCGGGCCGGCCGCTGCTCTCGCCGCTGCACGCGGCCTGGAGCTTCGGGCTCCTCGGAGGCTCCGCGCTGACGGCGGTCGTCGCCGCCGCGGGCGTCGGCGTCCGTGTTCAGCTTCCGGCGGCCGCCGCGGCCCTCGCGGCGATCGTCGCCGTCGCGCTTCCGCGGATGCTCGCGGAGACGGCCGCCGACGTCGAGAGCGCACACTTCGCCCTCCCGCGCGGCGCGCTCGCCCTCCCCGCGGCCTTGATGTTCTGCGCCTTCTTCGTCGAGGCCTCGGCGATGAACTGGAGCGCCGTCTTCCTCAGCGGCCCAGCCGGAGCCGGCGCGGCGCTCGCCGCCGTGGCCGTCGTCGCGTACGCGGGCGCGATGGGCGTGGCCCGGCTGGTCGGCGACCGGCTGACGGCGAGGTGGGGGATCGGCGGGCTCGCGCTGCGCAGCGGCTCGATCACCTGCATGGGGACGTTGCTCGCCGTGGCGACGAGCTCCCCGGGCCCGGCGCTCGTCGGCTTCGCGCTCGTCGGCGTCGGCTGCGCGGCGATCGTCCCGGCCCTCTTCCGCGTCGGCGGCTCCGTCCCGGGCGTGTCGCAGGGCGCCGGCATCGCGGCGGTCGGGACGGCCGGCTACCTCGGAGGGTTGCTCAATGGGCCGCTGATCGGGTTCGTCGCGCGCGGCGTCGGGCTCCGCTGGGCGGTCGGCGCGATCGCGATCGCCGGTCTCGTGATCGCGCTGCTCGGGCCTCGACTAGGCTCACGCCGATGAAGGTCGGAGTCGTCGGCTTGGGCGCGATGGGCGCCGGGATCGCGCAGCTCGCCGTCGAGGCGGGGCTCGAGACCGTCGGCCGCGAGGTGACCGCCGAGCTCGGAGAGAAGGCGCGCGGCCGCATCGACGGCTTCCTGAAGCGCAAGGTCGAGAAGGGGCAGATCGAGGCGTATGACATCGGGCTGCTGACGACGACGACCGAGGTGGCAGACCTCGCCGACTGCGACGTCGTGATCGAGGCGATCGTCGAGTCGCTCGAGCCGAAGCAGGAGCTGTTCCGCGAGCTCGAGCGCGTCTGTCGTCCCGACACCGTGCTCGCGACGAACACGTCGGCGCTCTCCGTGACGGAGATCGCCTCCGCGATCTCGTCGGCCGAGCGGGTCGTCGGGATGCACTTCTTCAACCCGGCTCCGCTGATGCCGCTCGTCGAGATCGTCCGCGCGGAACTCTCCTCCGACGAGGCATTCGAGACCGCGTACGCACTCGGCGAGAAGCTCGGCAAGCACCCGATCCGCTGCCACGACACGCCCGGGTTCGTCGTCAACCGCGTCCTCATCCCGCTCCTGAACGACTGCGTCCGCGTCCTCGACGAGGCGCGCGTCTCGGTCGAGGATCTCGACGCCGGGATGAAGCACGGAGCCGGCTGGCCGATGGGGCCGTGCGAGCTGATCGACCTCGTCGGCACCGACGTGCACGTGCACGCGAGCGAGGCGCTCTGGGCGAAGCTCCGCGAGCCGCGGATGGCCGCGCCGCCGCGTCTCGTCGCGATGGCGAACGCCGGGCTGCTCGGCCGCAAGACCGGGCGCGGCTTCTACACGTACGAGAGCTAGGCCGCGAGGGGGACCGACGCGGGCTTCGGCTCGCGCGGCGCGGTCGCCGTGCTCGCCTCCGCCGCGGGCGCGGCGGGAGCCGGCACGCGCTCGTGGATCAGGCCGAGCGCGACGGCGTCCAGCGTCGCCGCGGCGGCCCTTGCGAGCAGCCTTTCCGCGCGCTCGGGCGGCACGCCCGCGTCCTGAAGGGCGCGCGCGAGCGCGTCCAGGCGGTCGCCGAGGACGAGGGACTGGCGGCTGACGGCCGACCGGAGCATGCGCGGATGTTCGCCACGCGGGCGGACGATTCCTCTTTCCCCTGCTCACAGAACCTTTACGGTCTGCTCAACACACGCGCACCGCGAACGAATTACCCTGTGGAAAGTCCATGCGGAGGCTCCTTCTCGTCAGCGCGGTCCTGGCGGCGCTCGCCGTCCCTGCGGCTGCGTTCGCCACGCAGACCACCGACGGCACCCTCGTCGTCAAGGGCGCGGACAACGGCGACGGGATCGGCCCGAACGCGCGGCCCGTGGCGACCTTCGTCGTCACCGGCTTCGTCATCGGCCGCGTCACCGACCTCGGCCGCATCCAGATCTTCGACATCGACCCGACCGACCAGGGGACGCCCGAGGTCACCGGCGCCGGGCAGGGGACGACGGTGCAGTACAAGTCGTTCCCGGGCACGGAGTGGAGCGGGACGGACTTCCGCTTCCGCGCCGTCAACGGGACGTTCCGGGTCGTCGTCTGGGGCTCCGGGGTTTACGTCTTCGCGTCCGGGCATGGCAAGGTCACGATGACCGGCAACCCGGCGGCCCCCAACGCGGATGGCTCGTACTCGTTGAACGGCGGCGGCTTCCAGTCGCTGACGACGCAGTCCATCCTGCTCAACGGCTAGACAGGACGCATGAGCGGCGCGGCTCAGACGGTGCTCGTCGTCGAGGACGAGGCCTCCATCGCCTCGTTCGTCGCGGCGTACCTCAAGAACGCCGGCTACCAGGTGCGCACGACCGCGAGCGGCAACGACGCGCTCAAGCTCGTCGAGTCGGAGAAGCCCGCGCTCGTCGTCCTCGACCTGATGCTTCCGGATATCGACGGCGTCGAGGTCTGCAAGCGCATCCGCCAGCGCGGCGAGATGCCCGTCCTGATGCTGACCGCCCGCGACGAGGACGTGGACAAGATCATCGGCCTCGAGGTCGGCGCGGACGACTACATGACGAAGCCGTTCAACCCGCGCGAGCTCGTCGCGCGCGTACGCGCGATCCTGCGGCGCGCCGCGCCCGGGCGCGCCGACCGCGAGAGCGCCGTCATCCAGCACGGCGACCTCAGCGTCGACGCCGGCCGCCGCGAGGCGAAGGTCGGCGACACCGAGATCCAGCTCGCGCCGAAGGAGTTCGACCTCCTCTGGGAGCTGCTCGACCACCGCGGGCTCGTGCTCACGCGCGACCAGCTGCTCGAGCGCGTCTGGGGCTACACGTTCGCCGGGGACACCCGCACCGTCGACGTCCACGTCCGCCAGCTGCGGCGGAAGCTCGGGGACGCGTCGCCGATCGTCACCGTCTGGGGCGTCGGCTACAAGGTCGGCCCCGCGCGGGAACCGGCCGCGTAGCGGAGTAGATTCGGCGGGCGATGCTGAGGTCGCTCCGCTTCCGGCTTCCGGCCCTCTTCCTGGCGGGCGTCGTGCTCGCGGGCGTCGTCGCGAGCCTGATCGCGATCCGCTTCTTCCAGGGCTACACGCGCACCCGCGCGATCGTCGAGCTTAAGGCGGAGTCCGGCGGCATCGTCCAGCTCTACGCGCGCGACGCCGGCGTCGAGGCGGTGCCGCTGACGAACCTCGAGCGCGCGATCGGCGGCGACCGGATCTTCTTCGTCCCGATCGTCCCGGGCGCCTCGCTCGTCGCGGGCTACCTGCCGCCGCTGCCGGCGAGCACCGTGCCGGTGAAGAAGCTCGAGGTCGGCGTGCCTCAGGTGCTCGACCTGCACACGAAGCGGTACGGCTCCTTCCTGGCGGTCGCGCAGGTCGTGACGCTCGGCGACATCCCCGCCGGCGCGCTCGTCGTGGCGAAGCCCGCGTCGCAGCTGCGCAGCCGCTGGATCGAGCTCGTCGACCAGCTCCTCGTCGCGTTCGGCGGCGGCATCCTCGTCGCCGCGGCGATCGGGTACGCCGTGACGCGCCGGATCGCCCGGCCGCTCCAGCAGCTCTCCGCGGCCGCCGACACGGTCGCCGCAGGCCACTACGACGTCGCGCTGCCGGAGCCGCGCGGCCGCGACGAGATCGCGCAGCTGACGCGGCGGTTCGGCGAGATGACGACGCGCCTGGCCGAGTCGGAGCAGCTCTCGCGCCACTTCCTCATGTCCGTCTCGCACGAGCTGCGGACGCCGCTGACCGCGATCCGCGGCCACGTCTCGGCCCTGCGCGAGGGCGTCTTCACCGATCCCGAGGCGCGGAACCAGTCGCTCGACGTGATCGGGGAGGAGGCCGTGCGCCTCGAGCGGCTCGTCGGCGACGTGCTCGACCTCGCCAAGCTCGATGCGAAGCGGTTCGGCGTCCTGCGCGAGGAGGTCGACATGGAGCAGCTCTGCGAGCGCGCGTACGCGAGCTTCGGCGAGGAGGCGCGGCGCCGCACGATCGACTACCGCCGCGACCTGCACGGCCACCCGGTGATCGTCACCGACGGCGACCGCGTCCTCCAGATCATCACGAACCTCCTCTCGAACGCCTTCCGCTGGACGCCGGAGGGGGGCCGGATCGAGCTCGGGCTTTCCCAGGAGAACGGCACGGTCAGCGTCACCGTCAGCGACACCGGGCCGGGGATCACGCCGGAGGAGCGCGAGCGCATCTTCCGCGCGTTCTGGTCGCGCGACGGCGGCGGCACCGGCCTCGGGCTGACGATCGCGCGGGAGCTCGCGCTGGCGCTCGGGGGCTCGATCGAGCTCGAGAGCGAGCCCGGTGAGGGAAGCACATTCGAGTTGCAGCTGCCGGCGGACGGGCCGCCGGAGGCCTAGCCCGCGGACTGCTCGGGCGGGCGGCGCTCCTCCATGCGGTAGACCACCGCGCCGCCGCGCTGCTCGAGCTTCTCCTCGAGCCGCTCGAGCCGCTGCTCGACGCTCCGCCAGCCGTTCGTGACGAGGTCGACGAGGAGCGCCAGGTCGTCGACGCGCGCATGCCGCTCGGCGAGGAGGTCGCCCTCGACGCGCTCGAGCCGCCGGATCAGTTGGTTCATCAGCCCGCGGATCTCGGCGAGGTTGCGCGCGACCGGGAGCACCTGGTCGCGCAGGCCGTCCTGGACGGCGTCGCCGAGGCGGGACGGCAGCGTCGACTCGAGCTCCGCGGCGGCCGCGGCGAGCGCCTCGACCTGCTCGCGCGCCCGCTCGAGCGCCGCGTCCACGGCTGCCGGCTCCGTCCGCCCGGAGGCCGCCGCCTGGATGCGCTCCCGTGCCCGTTCGACCGCGTCGTCCATCGAGGGCGACGATACAACTGTCCCCGGATGGACGTCTCGGAGCTCGACTACGAGCTGCCGCCGGAGCTGATCGCGCAGCATCCGGCAGAGCGGCGGGACGCGTCGCGGCTGCTCGTCCACGACCGGCGGACGGGCGAGACGCGCCACCGCACGTTCGCGGAGCTCCCCGAGGAGCTCCACGGCGAGCTCGTCGTCGTCAACGACACGAAGGTCGTGCCGGCGCGGATCCCGATCGAGTCGCCGCGCGGCGAGGTGCTCCTGCTCGAGCGGATCGACGGCGACCTCTGGGAGGGGCTGGCGCGGCCGACGCGGAAGCTGAAGGCCGGGGCGCGGTACGGGCCGGTCGAGCTCGTCGAGCACCTCGGCGAGGGCCGCTGGCGTCTCCGGCTCGACGGCGAGCCCCATGGCCGGACGCCGCTGCCGCCGTACATCACCGAGCCGCTCGCCGACCCCGACCGGTACCAGACCGTCTACGCGCGCGAGCCGGGCTCCGCCGCCGCGCCGACCGCCGGCCTCCATTTCACGCCGGAGCTGCTCGCCGCGCTCGACCCGGCGCGCGTGACGCTCCACGTCGGGCTCGACACCTTCCGGCCGGTCGCGGAGGAGCGGCTCGAGGAGCACCGCATCCACGGCGAGCGCTACGAGGTCGCGCCGGGGGAGTGGGAGCGCATCCGCACCGCCGGCCGTGTCCTCGCCGTGGGGACGACGACCGTCCGCGTCCTCGAGACGCTCGCCCGCGGCGCGCCGCTCGCCGGCCGCACCGAGCTGTTCGTCACGCCGGGGTTCGAGTTCCGCCGCGTCGACGCGCTGCTGACGAACTTCCACCTGCCGCGCTCGACCCTGCTCGCGCTCGTGATGGCGTTCGCGGGCGTCGAGGAGACACGGCGGCTTTACCGGCTGGCGGTCGAGGAGCGGTACCGCTTCTACAGCTTCGGCGATGCGATGCTGATCCTATGAGCGTAGGCTCGACGGAGCTCATCAAAGAGCGGAGGCGCCGGCTTTGCCGGCGCCGGGAGCGGGGACTCTGAGGCCCAGGAGCGCGAACGAGTGGCGGGACTTCTGGCGCGACGGCGGCGAGCGCGAGCTGGCCGGGCAGCTCGACGAGTTCGAGCCGTACAGCGTCCGCATCGCCACCTTGCTCGGGTCGAACGCGCCCGAGCGGGCGCTGATCTCCGAGCTCGGCCGGATCCGCGAGCACGAGCTCGGGTCGCCCGCCGACCCGCTCCGCGACGCCGAGGTCGCGCGCCGGATCCGCGCCTGGTTCCCCGGAACCGCAGCGTGAGCGTCTTCGAGGTCACGGCCCGCGACGGCGCAGCCCGCGCCGCGACGCTCCGCACCGCGCACGGCGAGATCCGCACTCCGGTCTTCATGCCGGTCGGGACGAAGGGGACGGTCAAGTCCGTCGACCCGGACGAGCTGCACGCGATCGGGACGCAGATCCTGCTCGGCAACACGTACCACCTGCACTTCCGGCCGGGCGACGACCTCGTCGCCGAGCTCGGCGGGCTGCACGCGTTCATGCGCTGGGACGGGCCGATCCTCACCGACTCCGGCGGCTTCCAGGTCTTCTCGCTGCGCGACACGCTGCTCGCGTACGACGACGACGGCGTGACGTTTCGCTCGGTCTACGACGGGAAGCCGGAGCGGTTCACGCCGGAGCTCGCGGCGGCGATCCAGGAGCGACTCGGCTCCGACATCGCCATGTGCCTCGACGTCTGCCCGCCCGCGGGAGCGCCGCGCGCCGACCTCGAGCAGGCCGTGCGGCGGACGACGCTCTGGGCGGAGCGGCAGCGCGACCTGCCGCGCTCCCCGGGCCAGCTCCGCTTCGCGATCACGCAGGGCGGGCTCGATCCGGACCTGCGCCGCCGCTCCAGCGAGGAGCTCGTCCCGCTCGGCTTCGACGGCTACGCGATCGGCGGGCTCAGCGTGGGGGAGGAGCGCGCGCCGATGTTCGTCGCGACCGACGAGGCGGCCGCCCTGCTCCCCGAGGACAAGCCGCGCTACTTCATGGGCATCGGCGACCCGGAGGGTGTGATCGAGGTGATCCGCCGCGGCGTCGACATGTTCGACTGCGTCCTGCCGACCCGCACCGCGCGTACCGGCAGCGCGCTGACGTGGGAGGGCCGCCTGAACCTCCGCAACGCCCGCTTCGCGCGCGACCCGCGCCCGCTCGACGAGGCGTGCGGGTGCCCCGCGTGCGCGCGCTTCTCACGCGCCTACATCCGCCATCTCGTCAACCAGCAGGAGCTCCTCGGGCTTCGGCTGCTCAGCCTGCATAATCTGCGCTTCCTCATCGACCTCGTCGCGGCTGCGCGGCAGGCGATCGAGCGGGGGGAGCTCCGACGCTGGAGCGACGACGCGCTCGAACGCCTCGGCGCCCCCGCACTGGAGACTTGACATGGGCTCTGTCGGATTCCTCTTCATCATCCTCATCTTCGGCCTGCTCTGGATGGTCATGGTCCGCCCGCAGAAGCGGCGCCAGCAGGAGCAGAAGCGCCTGATCGACCAGCTCAAGGTCGGCGACGAGGTGCTCACCGCCGCCGGCATCTACGGCGAGGTGACCGCCCTGCGCGACGACGACGTCATGGTCGAGATCGCGCCGAACGTCGAGGTGCGGCTGGCGCGGCGCGCGATCGGCGGCGTCGTCCCCGCGGCGACCGAGGAGGACACCGAGCCGCCGGCGCTCGCGGAGCCCGAGGACGCCGTGGTCGAGGCCGAGCCGCACGACGCCGAGGTCGTGGCCGCGCCCGAGGAAACGCCCCGCTAACCTGTCCCGGCCCACGTGAGAAACCGCCGCAATTACCTGCTTCTGACGGGCGCGATCCTGGCCGCGGTGGTCGGCTCGCTGCTGCTCGCGATCCCGGGCTCGCCGATCCACAAGAAGCCGACGCTCGGCCTCGACCTCCAGGGCGGGCTCGAGGTGATCCTCCAGGCGCAGCCGGCGAAGGGCCAGCAGGTGACGACGGCGGGGATGCAGGTCGCGCAGAACGTCATGCGCAACCGCGTCGACAAGCTCGGCGTCTCCGAGCCGGAGGTGCGGACGCAGGGCAAGGACCAGATCGTCATCCAGCTCGCCGGCGTCCACGACCCGGCGAAGGCGGCGCAGATCATCGGCAAGACCGCGCAGCTGCTGTTCTTCGACTTCGAGGCCGACCTCGCCTCGCCGTCGGTCAACGGGAGCGGCCAGCCGGTCGCGTCGCCGTCGCTCTACGCGCTGCTCCAGCAGGTGCAGGGCGAGGCGGGGAAGGGCTCGCCCGAGGGCTACTACCTCTTCCAGAACAAGACGGTCGCGACGAAGTCGACGAAGCGCGAGACGGTCACGAAGAACGGCAAGAAGGTCACCGTCTTCAAGCCGGTCAAGGTCGAGCAGACCGTCCATCAGCTCCTGCAGGGGCCGGCGCCGACGCTGAAGGCGTTGCTGCAGCCGTACCGCGGCAAGCAGCCCGCCGGCGCGCAGTTGCTGAAGGTGCCGCAGAACCGGATCGTCGTCTCGTGCCCGCAGTCGAACGGGTGCCTCGGCGCGTCGGCGTCGTCGCCGGGCGGGGCGTTCTACTACCTCTTCAAGTACTTCCCGACGAAGAAGAACGGCCCGCCGGAGCTCACCGGTAGCGACCTCGTCCAGTCGGGGATCACGGCGCAGCCTGATCCCAACACCGGCACGCCCGAGGTGACGCTGCAGTTCACCGGCCACGGCTCGAACGAGTTCCAGGCGATCACGCGCGCCGAGTACCAGCGCGGCGAGATCGCCGCGGGCGCGGCCGGGCACGCGGGCCAGGCGAGCTACGTCTCGACGTACGCCCAGCACAACGCGATCGTCCTCGACAACGTCCTCGAGTCGACGCCGTACATCGACTACACGGACCGCTCGCTCTCCGACGGCATCGCCGGCAACGCCGTCATCAACAACATCTCGAGCATGGGCGCGGCGAAGGATCTCGCGCTCGTGCTCCAGACGGGCTCGCTGCCGTACACGTTCAAGCAGATCGAGCGCACCGATGTCTCCGCGACGCTCGGCAAGCAGTCGCTCAGGCAGGCGTGGGAGGCGGCGCTCGCCGGCTTCATCGTCGTCGCGATCTTCCTGCTCGTCCTCTACCGCTTCCTCGGCCTCGTCGCGGTCTTCGGCCTCGCGATCTACGCGGCGCTCTACTACGCGGCCGTCCTGCTCTTCAACGTCACGCTCACGCTGCCGGGCTTCGCGGGCCTGATCCTGACGATCGGCGTCGCGGCCGACGCGAACGTCGTCGTGTTCGAACGCATCAAGGAAGAGGTGCGCGCCGGGAAGTCCGTGCGCGCCGCGATCTCGGCCGGCTACGGCAAGGGCTTCCACACGATCCTCGACGCGAACGTCGTCACCGCGATCACGGCCGTCGTCCTGTTCCTGATCGCGGTCGCGGACGTGAAGGGCTTCGCGCTGATGCTGCTCATCGGCACCGTGATCTCGCTGCTGACCGCAGTCGCGGCGACGCGGGGCCTGCTCGGCCTGCTCAGCGGCTTCAAGTGGTTCGACAACCCGCGCTTCATGGGCGCCGGCGGCCAGCAGTCCGCGAAGTGGCTGCAGATCGACTTCATGGGCAAGCGCCGCCTCTGGTTCGCGATCTCCGGCGCGATCATCCTCGCGGGCGCCGTCTCGATGGGCGTTCGCGGGCTCAACCTCGGGATCGACTTCAAGGGCGGCACGCAGCTCTCGTTCCAGACGCACTCGGCGTACACGCAGCCGCACGTGCAGTCGGTCGTGACGAGGGCCGGCTACGCCGACGCGATCGTCCAGGGCCGCGGCTCGAGCAGCGGCGCGGGGTACAAGGCCTGGCAGATCAGGACGAAGTCGCTGACGGGCGCGAAGCAGAACGCGCTGACCCAGGATCTCCAGCAGGAGCTCGGCGCCTACGCCACCGGCACGCAGAACGTCTCCGCGAGCTTCGGCCACTCGATCGCGATCGACGCGATCTGGGGCATCGTCGTCTCGCTGCTGCTCGTGACGATCTACATCACGCTGCGGTTCGACCTGAAGTTCGCGATCCCGGTGATCCTGGCGATGCTCCACGACATCGTCGTGACCGTGGGCGTGTACTCGCTGACGTACCGGGAGGTGACCGTCGCGACGGTGGCCGCGGTGCTGACGGTGCTCGGCTACTCCATCTACGACACGATCATCATCTTCGACCGCATCCGCGAGAACGTGCCGCTGATGCGCAGGTCGCCGTTCGCGACGATCGCGAACGTCTCGATCTGGGAGACGATCCGCCGCTCGCTGGCGACGACGTTCATCACGCTCCTGCCGATCATCATGCTCGAGGTCTTCGGCGGCGCCACGCTGAAGGACTTCGCGTTCGCGCTGCTCGTCGGCGTCACGTCGGGCGCGTACTCCTCGATCTTCATCGCCGCGCCGCTGCTGACGATGTGGAAGGAGCGCGAGCCGGAGTACCGGCGGCGCAAGCAGCAGGCCGAGGCCGGCGCGCTCGACGCCGAGACGGTGACCGGGAAGCCGCGGCGCGGCCGCGCAGTCGATCCCGGCACGGCGGCGCTCGAGGAGTCGGAGGCGGCGCTCGCCGCGGAGCCGACGCCGGAGCTCGTCGACGTCGTCACCGCCGCGCCGTCCGAGCCGGGCGCCCAGGCCCGCCGCGAGCGGCGCAAGCAGCGCCGGCGCTCGAGGCCGCATGGCCGCGCCCGGTAGCGGCAGCCGCATCCTCGAGGCCGTCGAGGAGCTGCTGGCCGAGCTGCCCGCGCGCGTCCGCGGCAGCCGCACCCGGCTCTCCGGGCAGGCGGTCTCCGGTCTGCGCGCCCTCGTGGACGAGCTGAACCTCGTCACGCGCGACGAGTACGAGGAGCTCGAGCTCCGCGTCGCCCAGCTCGAGCACCGCCTGAAGCTGCTCGAGCGCCCGCCCGCCGGGCTCGAGCCCTAGCGCTGGAGCCGGTTGACCGTCGCGCGGAGGAACGCCTCCGCGTCGAAGACGATGAACCCGCAGATCAGCGCCAGCGGCAGCTCGGCGAGAACCGCCTCGGCCACCGCCTCCCACATCTCACCGCCCGTCTGCGACGTGACGACGTCGAACCAGGCGTCGCAGACGAGCATCGTCCCGGTGACCGCGGCGGCGGCGACGAGCCACTGGGACCGTCGGAACGCGGCGAAGGTCGTCCACGCGAACGCGGCGAAGAGCGCGACGTCGAACCCCACCCAGGCGAGGTCGTAATGGCGGGTCACGTGCCGGGCCGGGAGCGTGAACGTCAGGTAGAGCGTCCACGGGACGAGGCCGATCGCGACGAGCGCGAACAGCGGCGCCACCCAGCGCGGCAGCCGAAGCGCGGCCTCCTCGACCTTCTCGTCGACGGTCTGCATGTGAACGTTGTACCCACGGGACGCGGGCTACGCTGCCTCCCGTGAGACTGCGGATGCCCACGCCAGAGTCGCTGCTCGCGTGGGCGGCGGCGGGAGTCGGCGTGATCGGGATCGTCTCGGCGGTGACGCCGGGCTTCGCCGACCGCGTCGACGAGGTGCGGGGCGTCCTCCCGCCGGGCTGGCCCGAGGCCGCGCGGGTGCTCACGGTCGCGTTCGGGCTCGGCCTGATCTGGCTCGCGCGCTCGCTGCGCAAGCGGCGCCACCGCGCCTGGCAGCTCGCGGTCGCGATCGTCGTCGT
>JAFAIV010000055.1 GCA_019236545.1 Actinomycetota bacterium
GCGTACGCCGTCGCCGCAGGCGCGATCGCCTGGGGCGAGGCCGCCGGCTGGGACGGCCGCGCCTTCCGCGTCTACTACGCGGCCGGAGGGCTGCTCACCGCCCCGCTCCTCGGCGCCGGGTCGCTCCTCCTCGCAGGCCGCCGCTGGGCGGCGCCGGCGGCGCTTCTCTACGCAGGCCTCGCCGTCGGCGTCGCGCTGGCGATGCCGGTCCACGGGACCTTCGCGCCGCATGGGATCCCCGCCGCGCAGGACCACCTGGCCTTCCTCCCCGCCCGCCTGCTCGCGATCCTGGCCAACGCCGTCGGGACGCTCGCGGTCGTCGCGATCGCCCTCGCCTCGATCCGGCGACGCCCGCTGGGGAACGCGCTGATCGTGCTCGGCGTCGCCGCCGCAGCGCTCGGGAGCGGGCTCGCCGGCCTCGGCGCCGCGGGCTCCGCGGTGGGCATCGCTGCGGGCGCCGTCCTCCTCTACGCGGGCTTCGTGGCGCCCTCTTCGCTGCCCGAAGGCAACGCCGCGAGGACGGTTACCGCGACAGAAACGTAGAACTGCCACTATCCTGGCCGCCGCGTAACCGCATAGCCGCGCCGAGTGGTGCCTGCCGCCCAGGTTCCCGCCCACTCGGCCTCCGACTTGCAAACGAACACTGGGGGGTGTTCCACCTTGCGGCGATCAACCACGGCCTGCGGGCTCCTGCTCGCGTTGGCAGCCACGTGCGCGTTCACGTTCACGACGGCCGCCTCGGGAGCATCGGGCTCCGCACACCGGCTGAAAGCCGAGAAACAGGCTCTCGCCTTCTACACGGGCGAGATCCGCAAGCTCCGGACCGAGACGTGGTACTGGCAGCGCGTGATGGGCGTGCCGCAGAGCCGGCCGAACGTGCGCCGGCTCGAGACCGCCTCCGTTCCGCGCCTGCAACAGCTCGACGGCCTCTGGACGGCCCTCGAGCACCGCGCCTACCAGCGCGCGCAGCATCCGCCGAACCTCGACGCGTGGCTCTGCATCCACCGCTACGAGGGCAGCTGGACCGATGCGGGAGGTCCGTACTACGGCGGCCTGCAGATGGACATGTCGTTCCAGTCGTCGTACGGCGGCTGGCTGCTCGCCCGCAAGGGCACGGCCGACCACTGGACGCCGCTGGAGCAGATCTGGACGGCCGTGAAGGCCGCCCGCGTCCGCGGCTTCTGGCCGTGGCCGAACACGGCGCGCTTCTGCGGCCTGATCTGAGCCCGTAACAGCCTCGCACGAGCGATCGCGGCCCGCTGACAGCGGGCCGCTGTCGTTATGGCGTCATCGCGACTTGACAATGACATCATCGTGATGTCATAGTGCAGCCATGCAGATCGAGGGTTACGTCCAGGCGCTCCGCGACGACCTCCTCCGGGTGGCCGCCGTCGGCGACGAGCAGACCGGCCGGGCGGCCGAGCTGCTCGCCGCCGCGCTCGAGTCCTCCGCCGTCCGGCGCCTCCAGGAGGCGCTCGGCGAGGCGGCGCTCGAGGTGTCGGCCCAGCTGGAGAGCGGGCACGTCGAGGTGCGCGTCGCCGGCGGCGACACCCAGCTCGTCCTCGTCCAGGACGGGAGCGACCCGGAGCCGCCCGCCGATTCCGCGCTCGACGCGCGGATCACCCTCCGCCTGCCGGAGGAGCTCAAGCGCAAGGTCGAGGACGCGGCGTCCCGGGCCGGCATCTCGGTCAACACGTGGATCGTCCGCGCGCTCGTCCGCGAGTCGAGCGCCCCGAGGCAGAGCGGTGGAAGCCGAAACCGACTGACCGGCTACGGCCGGAGCTGAAAGGAGCCGAGATGGAGATCTACCCGCACCAGCCCGTCACCGGACACGTGCACTGGGTCTACGAGGACCCGGCCGGGCTCCCCGAGGAGCCGACGCTGATCATCCCGTCCCTCCCGCTCCTGCCGAAGGCGGCCTGAGATGGGCGAGCACCGCTTCCACACGCCCCTGCCGATGACGCTCGAGGCCGCGATCCCTGCCGGCGACCTCCAGGTCGAGACGGTCGACGGCGAGGAGACCTGGATCGAGGTCGACGGAGACGAGAAGCTCGTCGAGCGCGTCGAGGTCCGCCAGGAGGGCGACCGCGTCGTCGTCGAGTTCCGCGGCAAGAAGCCGTTCGGGCTCACGATCGCGATCGGCGACTTCTCCTTCGGCACCGAGCGCCTCCGCGTGCGCGCGCACGTCCCGCACGGCGCGGACGCGAAGCTCGCGTCGACCTCGGCGGACATCGCCGTCCAGGGGCGGCTGCGCAGGCTCGACACGAAGACGACCTCGGGCGACGTCCGAGTCACCGGCGAGGTCGAGCAGGACGCGCACCTGAAGACGGTCAGCGGCGACGCGCGCATCGACCGCGTCGGCGGCAACCTCTTCCTCCAGGCCGTGTCGGGCGACCTCTGGGCCGGCTGGGTCGGCGGCTCGGTCGAGACGAAGTCGGTTTCGGGCGACATCCGGATCGAGTCACTTCGCGCGGGGAGCGCGACGTTCACGAGCGTCTCGGGCGACGTCGCGGTCGGCATCGCGGCCGGCTCCTTCCTCGACGTCGACGCGGGCTCGGTCTCGGGCGACCTCGGCTCCGAGGTCCCGCTCTCGAGCGAGCCGAGCGAGGGCGGCGACGGCCCGACGGTGATCCTCCGCGGCAAGACGGTCAGCGGCGACGTGCGGGTGTTCCGGGCGGCGTGAGGGAGCTCCTCGCCCACCGGGACGCCCGCCTTCTGCTGGCCGGGCAGACGCTCTCCGCCTTCGGCGACTGGGCGATGCTGATCGTGCTCGCGGTCTGGATGAAGTCGCTGACCGGCTCGAGCGCGCTCGCCGGGCTGACGTTCTTCGTCTTCGGGGCCGGCGCGCTCATGGCCCCGCTCGGCGGCCTGCTCGCCGACCGGGTGCGGCGGCGGCCGCTGATGATGGCCTCCGACGCCGTGCTCGGCGCGATCGTCCTCCTGCTCCTGCTCGTGCACGACCGCGGCGACGCCTGGCTGATCTACCTCGTCGCGCTCGCCTACGGAGTGCTCGGGACCGTCTTCGCGCCCGCGCGCTCCGCCTTGTTGCGGGTGATGCTCCCGGAGGAGCTCCTCGCCGACGCCAACGGCGCGCTCTCGACGACGCGGGAGGGGCTGCGGATCATCGCGCCGCTCGCGGGCGCGGGGATCTACGCCGCCGTCGGCGGCGGTGCCGTGGCGATCCTCGACTCGCTCACCTTCGCGGCCTCCGTGCTCTTCCTCTCGCGCATGCGCGTGGCAGAGGAGAAGCCCGAGCCGCCGGAGCACCACTTCCTCCACGAGGTCACCGCCGGGATGCGCCACATCGGCGCGACGCTGCCGCTCCGCCAGGTCGTGATCGGCGCGACCACGGCGCTGCTCGTCATCGGCTTCGCCGAGACGCTGATCTTCTCCGTCTTCTCCGCGATCGGTAGGCCGCCGTCGTTCTTCGGCGTGTTCTCGACGATCCAGGGCGTCGGGTCCATCGCCGGCGGCCTGACCGCCGCGGCGCTGATCCGGCGGGTCGGCGAGGTGCGCATCGTCGGCCTCGGGCTCGGGCTGTTCGCGCTCGCCGACCTCTGCCTCGCTGCGCCGTCGCTCCCGCTCGTGCTCGCCGTCGGCCCGGTGGCCGGAGTCGGCGTCGCGTGGGCGATCGTCGGCTTCTCGACCGCGCTGCAGACCCGCACGCCGCTCGCTATCCAGGGCCGCGTGTCGGCCGCCGCCGAGCTCTCCCTCTCCGTCGCGCAGTCGATCTCGATCGCGACCGGAGCGGCACTGTCCACGCTCGTGGACTTCCGGATCCTCTTCCTCGCGATGGCCGTCGTCGTGCTGGCGAGTGCGTGCTGGCTCCTGACGCGCCGCGACGAGCACGTCCCGGTGACCGCGTAGTCTGGCCTCGTGCTTCCGCTCAGGCGGAACCGGAACTTCCTGCTGCTCCAGTCGGGTCAGGTCCTCTCCACGATCGGCAGCGAGTCGTGCGCGCTCGCGTACCCGCTGCTCGTGCTCGCGGTCACGCACTCGCCCGCGCAGGCGGGGATCGTCGGGTTCTCGCGCGTGCTGCCCTGGGCGCTCTTCGGCCTCGTCGCCGGGCTCGTCGTCGACCGGGTGCCGCGGAAGCGGCTGATGATCGTCTGCGACACGGGCCGGATGCTGGCGGCGGCCAGCATCGTCGTCGCGCTCGCGCTCGGCTCGCTCACGTTCCCGCAGATCGCGCTCGTCGCGTTCGTCGAGGGGACGCTGTTCGTCTTCTTCAACATCGCGGAGATCGGGGCGATGCGGTCGGTCGTGCCGACCCAGCAGCTCCCGGCCGCGTACGCGGGGGAGCAGGTGCGCTACTCCGCGGTCTCGATCGCGGCGCCGCCGGTCGGCGGGGCGCTCTACGGGCTCGGGCGGTCGGTGCCGTTCGCCGGGAACGCGCTCGCCGTCGTCTTCTCCGTCGCGTCACTGCTCGGGATCCGCTCGCGCTTCGAGGAGGAGCGAGAGGCCGACGACGCGCCCGTGCGCGAGCAGCTCGCGGAAGGGCTCCGGTGGCTCTGGGCGAGGCCGTTCATCCGGAACTGCGCGCTCCTCTTCATGTGGAACAACCCGGTCTTCGCGGCGTTCACGCTCGTCGTGGTCGTCGTCGGCCGGCGCCAGGGGCTGACGAGCACGGAGCTCGGCCTCCTGCTGGCGGGGCTCGGCGTCGCGAGCATGCTCGGCTCGTTCGCCGCGCCGGCGCTGGGGCGGCTGCTCTCGATGCGGACGATCGTCCTCGGCTCGATGTGGCTGCAGGTGCCGCTCGCGCTCTTCCTCCTCTGGCCGAGCGTGTACGTCCTGCTCGCAGCGAACGTGCCGGTGATGCTCTTCATGCCGACGGTGAACGCCGCCGTGATCGGCTACCGCGTCGCGCTCGTGCCCGACCGGCTGACCGGCCGCGTGAACAGCGTCGCGCGCTCGCTTGCGCTCTGCGCGATGCCGCTCGGCCCGCTCGCGGCCGGCTTCCTGCTCGCCTCCTTCTCCGCCCGCGCGACCGTCGGGGCGATGGCCGCCTTCTCCGTCGTCCTCGCCGCGATCGCCACCGCCAACCGAGCGATCCGCAACGCGCCGAGCCTGTCCGAGATCGACGAGCTCTCTAGCGCCCCAGCTTCTCCCGCAGCAGCCGGTTGACGACCTTCGGGTCGGCCTTGCCCTGCGTCTCCCTCATCACCTGGCCGACGAGGAAGCCGAGCACGCCCTCCTTGCCGCCGAGATACGTCTGCACCTGCTCGGGGTTCGCGTCGAGGACGCCCTGGATGACCGGGTCGAGCGCGGACTCGTCGCTGACGGCGGTCTGCGCAAGGTAGGTCTCGGCGTCGATGCGGCCTGTCGCCGCGGCCGCGAACGCCTCGTCGAGAGCCTCGCGCGTGACGTTCGCCTGCACCACCTTCGCCAGAGCAGCCGCGTTCTCGGGGAGGAAGTCGCCGCGGTTCATCGCGATCGCGGCGGCGGCCTTCCATTCGACGCCCTCGGCGGCGAGCGCCTCGGCCTTCCACTCGTTCCCGGTCGTGCCGAGCTCCGACGCCGACTCGAAGCCGAGCTCCGCCGCCAGCCGGCGGATCCGGTCGGCGGGCCGCTCCGCGACCTGGCCGCGCAGCGACTCGACGAGCTCCGCCGGCGGCTCGACCGGGACGAGGTCGGGCTCCGGGAAGTAGCGGTAGTCGTCCGCCTCCTCCTTTGAGCGGTGGACGGTGAGCCGGTCGGTGTCCGGGTCGTAGTCGTACGTCGACTGCTCGAGCGTCTCCCCCGCCTCGTGCGCCGCGACCTGCTGCCGGAACGCGGCGCCGATCGCGCGCCCGATGAACGTGAACGAGTTCATGTTCTTGATCTCCCAGCGCGGCCGGAAGCCCTCCTCGCCGGGCAGGCGGACGGAGACGTTCACATCGGCGCGCAGCGTGCCCTTCTCCATCTCGGCGTCGGAAATCCCGAGCTCGACGATCGTCTGGCGGAGCAGACGCAGGAACCAGACCGCCTCCTCGGCGGAGCGGAGGTCGGGCGCGCTGACGATCTCGAGCAGCGGCGTCCCGCCGCGGTTGAAATCGACGAGCGAGACGTCGGCGCCGACGCTGCGGCCGGTCGCGCCGCCCGCGTGGACGGTCTTCGCCGCGTCCTCCTCCAGGTGCGCGCGGACGATGCCGATCTCGCGGTCGCCATCGGCGGTCGGGATCCGGAGCGCGCCGCGGCCGCAGAGCGGGTGCTCGTACTGGCTGATCTGATAGCCCTTCGGCAGGTCGGGATAGAAGTAGTTCTTGCGCGCGAAGACGGCCCGCTCTGCGATCTCGCAGTCGAGCGCGAGGCCGAGGAGGATCGTCATCTCGATCGCGCGCCCGTTCGGCACCGGGAGCGCGCCCGGGTGCGCGAGGCAAACCGGGCACGTGTGAGTGTTCTCGGCCGCGCCGTACTCGAGCGCGCAGCGGCAGAACATCTTCGTGCGCGTCTTGAGGTGCGCGTGCACCTCGAGGCCGACGACGAGCTCCCAGTCAGCCTCGGCCATTCAGCCGCTCCTTCGCCTCCTGCAGCGCCGCCTCGATGTCCTCGCCCACCTCGACCATCGCGAGCCGGTGCTCGAGCGGGCCGGTCGTCTCGATCAGCCAGAGTTCGCGCTCGCCTGCCTCGAGCTGGAGCTTCACGTCGCCGACCTGCACGGCCCGTGAGCCGTCGAGCACGCGCGGCGACGCGCCGAAGACGCGCTCGACCGCGAGGACGAACTCGGCCGCCGGATCCTCGAAGCGCATCGTCACCGCAGCCGCTCCGGGACGGGGTCGAATCCGATCGCCTGCTCGAGCGCGTGGCCGATCCGGAAGAGCGTGTTCTCCGCGAACTGCGGCCCGATCAGCTGCAGGCCGACCGGCAGACCCTCGCTGAGGCCGCACGGGACGTTCAGCCCAGGAAGGCCGGCGACACAGGATGGAATCGTCAGCAGGTCGCTGAGGTACATGGCGAGCGGGTCGGCGGTGCGCGCGCCCAACGGGAACGCGACCGTCGGCGAGGTCGGGCTGACGAGCGCGTCGAAGCGCTGGAACGCGGCGTCGTGCTCCCGCTTGATCACGGTCCGTACCTTCTGAGCCTGACCGTAGTAGGCGTCGTAGTAGCCCGCCGAGAGCGCGTACGTCCCGACGAGGATCCGCCGCTTCGGCTCGTCGCCGAAGCCCTCCTCGCGCGTGCGCTCGTACATGTCGAGCCGGTCGGCCGGGCTCGGCGTCCGGTAGCCGTACCGAACGCCGTCGTAGCGCGCGAGGTTGGAGGACGCCTCCGCCGGCGCGATCAGGTAGTAGCAGGGCATCCCGTACTCGACCGAGAGCGGGAGCTCGCACTCCCCCACCTCGGCGCCGAGCTCGGCGAGCTTCTCGATCGCGGCGCGGACGGCGGTGGCCACCCCGGGCTCGATCCCCTCCGCCTCGTTCAGCTCCTTCGGGACGCCGATCCGCAGGCCCTTCAGGTCCTCGCCCTCGGGGAGCTTCACCGGCTCCGGGAGCTCCACGGTCGTCGTGTCGCGCGGGTCGCGGCCGGCGAGGATCGAGTAGAGCCAGGCGCAGTCGCGGACGGTCTTCGCGACGGGGCCGACCTGGTCGAGGCTGGACGCGAACGCGACGACGCCGTAGCGCGAGACGGTGCCGTACGTCGG
>JAFAIV010000073.1 GCA_019236545.1 Actinomycetota bacterium
CGAGCTGCGAGAGCGACTCCTCCGAGCGGTTCGGGATGTCGCGCGTGATCTCCTCGTCGCCGAGCTTCGTCGAGCGCGCGTCGATCTCGTACTCGTGGATGTGGATCGACGTGAGGATGTCGTCCTTCACGAGCCGCTCGCTCAGCACGATCGCGTCCTCGAAGTTGAAGCCCTCGAACGGCATGAACGCGACGAGCAGGTTCGCGCCGAGCGCGAGCTCGCCCGCGTCGGTGGAGCTGCCGTCGGCCAGCACGTCGCCCGCCTTCACCTTGTCGCCCAAGCGGACGATCGGCTTGTGGTGGATGAGCGTGCCCTGGTTCGAGCGCATGAACTTGACCATCGAGTACTCGTCGCGGCCGTCCTTCGACTCGACGACGACCTTCTCGGCGTCGACGTCGACGACGTTCCCGGCCCTCGCGGCGACGACGACGTCGCCGGAGTCGACCGCGGCGCGGTACTCGAGGCCGGTGCCGACGAGCGGCGCCTGGCGGACGAGCAGCGGCACGGCCTGCCTCTGCATGTTCGCGCCCATGAGCGCGCGGTTCGCGTCGTTGTGCTCGAGGAACGGGATCAGCGCCGTCGAGACGGAGACGATCTGCGCCGGCGAGACGTCCATCAGCTGCACGTCCTTCGCGGCGGCCATCACGGCCTCGCCCTCGGACGAGCGGCAGAGGACGACGTCGTCGGCGAGCTTGCCGTTCTTGTCGACGTGCGCGCTCGCCTGCGCGATCACGTAGCGCGTCTCCTCGACCGCGTCGAGGTAGACGATCTCGTCGGTCACCTTCCCGCCCGTGACCTTCCGGTAGGGCGTCTGGATGAAGCCGAACTCGGAGACCGTCGCGTACGAGGCGAGGTAGCCGATCAGGCCGATGTTCGGGCCTTCCGGCGTCTCGATCGGGCACATGCGGCCGTAGTGCGTCGGGTGGACGTCGCGCACCTCGATCGGCGCGCGCTCGCGCGTCAGGCCGCCCGCGCCGAGCGCCGAGAGGCGGCGGCGGTGCGTGAGGCCGGCGAGCGAGTTCGTCTGGTCCATGAACTGCGACAGCTGCGAGGAGCCGAAGAACTCCTTCAGCGCCGCGACGACGGGCCGGATGTTGATGATCGTCTGCGGCGTGATCGTGTCGACGTCCTCCGTCGTCATCCGCTCGCGGACGACGCGCTCCATGCGGTAGAGGCCGACCCGGAACGCCTCCTGGATCAGCTCGCCGACGGTACGGAGGCGGCGGTTGCCGAAGTGCTCGTACTCGTCGAGCTCGTTGACGATCGGCGCGCGCGGCATCGCCATCGCGTCGGCGGCGAAGTCCTTCGAGTCCTCCGGGACGCCGAGCTTGACCGGCAGGTCGATCAGCTTGCGGACGAGGGCGACGATGTCCTCGGTCGTGAGGACGCGGGTGTCCTCCGGCACGTTGACGCCGAGCCGCTGGTTCAGCTTGTAGCGGCCGACCTTCGTCAGGTCGTAGCGCTTGGGGTCGAAGAACAGCGCGCGCAGGAGGTTCCGCGCGTTGTCGAGCGTCGGCGGCTCGCCCGGCCGCTGCTTCTTGAACACCTCGATCAGGGCCTCCTCCTCGCGCGTGGAGGGGTCCTTCTCGAGCGTGTAGACGATGTACGGCGAGTTGTCGAAGAGGGCGAGGATCGCCTCGTTCGTCGACGTGTCGAGCGCGAAGCCGGTCGACGGGTCCTCGGCGGGGAGGGCGCGGAGGAGCGTCGTGATCGGCAGCTTGCGCTTGCGGTCGATGCGGGCGTAGACGACGCCCTTCTTGTCGATCTCGAGCTCGAGCCACGAGCCGCGGCTCGGCATCAGGTTGGCCGTGAAGACCTGCTTCGTCGGGTCCTTCGGCTCCATCAGGTAGGCGCCAGGCGACCGGACGAGCTGCGTGACGATGACGCGCTCGGTGCCGTTGATGATGAACGTGCCGTGCTCGGTCATCATCGGGAAGTCGCCCATGAAGACGCGCTGCTCGCGGATCTCGCCCGTGTCCTTGTTCACGAAGCGGACCGTCATCGAGAGCGGCGCCTGGTAGGTGAGGTCCTTCTCGCGACACTCCTTGATGGAGAACTGCGGGACGCCGAACTCGTAGTCGCCGAACTCGACGGCGAGCGAGCCGGTGTAGTCCTCGATCGGCGAGATGTCGTCGATGGTCTCGCGCAGGCCCTCTCCGAGGAACCAGTCGAACGAGGCCTTCTGGATGTCGATCAGGTTGGGGAGATCGAGCACGTGCTCGATCCGAGAGAAGGACTTACGCGCGCGGGGCGAAGCGACCTTGGTGGTCAAGAAAGACAGCCTCCCTTGGGACGTGCGAGCAGATCAGGCGGAGAAATCAGGCGAAATAAGGCGTGCAGGCAGGGCAAACGTGCGGAACGTCGGCGCAACCCGCCAGGGTACCGGACGACCCCCCTTCACCGCAAGCCAAGGCGCGGCGGTCGCCGAATATCGGTGCGGAGGGTAGCGCGGACTCCGGACGGAGGCAAGAAGGGCGCCTCGCGGCGCCCTTCTCACAGCAGAGCTAGGACGAGCGAGCTACTTGAGCTCGACCTCGGCGCCGGCCTCCTCGAGCTGGGCCTTGATCGAGTTGGCCTCCTCCTCGTTCACGCCCTCCTTGACCGGCTTCGGGGCCGAGTCGACGAGGTCCTTGGCCTCCTTGAGGCCGAGGCCGGTGACGGCGCGCACGACCTTGATCACCTGGATCTTCTGGCCGCCCGCGTTCGTGAGGACGACGTCGAACGACGTCTTCTCCTCCGCCGCGGCGCCGTCGCCGCCGCCCGCCGGGGCAGCGCCCGCGGCCGCGACCGCGACCGGAGCGGCGGCGGTGATGCCCCACTCCTCCTCGATCTTGTTCTTGAGCTCGACCAACTCGAGGACCGTCATGCTCCCGAGCTGCTCGAAGATGGTGTCGACAGCTGCCATTACTCCGTCTCCTCTTCCGTGGTGGTCTCTTCCTCTGCGGCGGGCTCGGGAGCCTCTTCCGCGGATGCTTCGGGTTCTGCAGGCGCCTCTGCCTCCGGCTCGGCCTCGGCCTCCGGCTCGGCCGGCGCGGCCTCGGCCGCAGGGGCGGCGTCGGCGCCGCCGAGCTGCTCGATGCGGGCGTCGATCAGGCCGTACAGGTTCTGCAGCGGCGCGTTGACGAGGCCGATCAGGGAGCTGAGCGGGGCGATGATCGCGCCGATCACCTGGCCGCGCAGCACCTCGATCGGCGGCAGCGTCGCGAGACTCTCGACCTCCTCCGCCGTCAGCGCCTTGCCCTGCATGACGCCGCCGCGGATCGCGAGCACGCGCGTCTCGCGCGCCGCGTCCGCGAGCGCCTTCGCGGCAGCGACCATGTCGCCGTCCGCCTCGAGGAACGCGATCGCCGTCGGCCCCTCGAGGAGCGCGAGCAGCGCATCCGCCCCGGCCGCCTCGGCAGCGCGGCGGGTGAGCGTGTTCTTCGTGACGGTGAAGCGGGCGCCGCTCTCGAGCAGGCGCGACCGCAGCGCGTCGATCTGCGGCATCGTCAGCCCGCGGTAGTCGGCGACGAGCAGCGTCTCGGCCGCCTTCAGGCGGTTCGTCAGCTCCTCGACGACGGTCTCTTTGTGCTCCTTCTTCACTGGCTCACGTCCTCCGGAAAATGACTCGGCCCGCACGGAGGCGGGCCAAAGGTCGAAGGAGCCGGAGGCTCTTCTGCTCTGCCCCACCTCGGCCGGGCTTCTGCTCCTACGGAGCTGCCGGCTGTCTTCGGCGGTCGAGTCGTCTAGATCAGGCCGAAACTGTAGCGGCCTCCTGGGGCTGCCCGTCCAGGTCGTCCACGATCCCGCGCGTGCGGAGCGGGTCGACCCGGATGCCGGGGCCCATCGTGCTCGTCAGCGTCACCTGCCGGATGTAGCGGCCCTTAGCCGCGGACGGCTTGGCGCGGACGATCTCGTCCATGACGGCGGCGTAGTTCTCGACCAGGGCGCGCTCGTCGAAGCTCTTCTTGCCGATGGCGACGTGGACGTTCGCGCCGCGGTCGGTGCGGTACTCGAGCTTGCCGGCCTTCGCGTCCTGGACCGCCTTGCCGACGTCGAAGGTGACCGTGCCGGTCTTCGGGTTCGGCATCAGGCCCCGCGGGCCGAGGATGCGGCCGAGCCGGCCGACGTTCCCCATCTGGTCCGGCGTGGCGATCGCGACGTCGAAGTCGGTGAAGCCCTCCTCGATCTGCTTCGCGAGGTCGGCGGAGCCGACCACGTCGGCGCCCGCGTCCTGCGCCTCGCGCGCCTTGTCGCCCTCGGCGAAGACGGCGACGCGCACCTCCTTGCCGGTGCCGTGCGGGAGCATGAGCGTGCCGCGGAGCTGCTCGTCGGCGTGGCGGACGTTGAGGCCGAGGCGGAAGTGCACCTCGACGGTCTCGTCGAACTTGACGCCGTTCATCTGCTTGAGCAGCCTGACCGCCTCGACGGGCGAGTAGACCTGCTCGCGGTCGAAGAGGTCGCGGTCGTGCTGGTAGCGCTTGCCTCTCGTCGCCATCTAGAGGTCCACCTCCACACCCATCGAGCGAGCCGTGCCCGCGATGATCAGCGCCGCGTGGTCGACGTCGCGCGCGTTCAGGTCGGAGAGCTTGGTCTCCGCGATCTGCCGCACCTGCTCGCGCGAGAGGCGGCCGACCTTGGTGCGGTTCGGCTCGGCCGAGCCCTTGTCGATCCGCAGCGCCTCCTTGATCAGGACGGCGGCGGGCGGCGTCTTCGTGATGAACGTGAACGAGCGATCCTCGAAGACGGTGATCTCGACCGGGGTGATGCGCCCGTTCTGGTCGGCCGTCTGCGCGTTGAACGCCTTGCAGAACTCCATGATGTTGACCCCGTGCTGGCCGAGCGCGGGGCCGACCGGCGGCGCAGGGTTGGCCTGCCCGCCCGGGATCTGGAGCTTGATGATCGTGAGAACTTTCTTCGCCATGTGCCTCAGTCCAGTTTCTTGACGTTGTCGAAGCCGACCTCGACCGGCACCTGCCGCTCGAAGATGTTGACCATCACCTGGAGCTTCTGGCCATCGGCGTTCACATCGGTGATCTCGCCGTCGAAGTCGGCGAGCGGGCCGGACGTGATCTTCACGGACTCGCCCAGCTGGAACTCCACCTGCGCGCGCGCGGGCGCGGCGGTCGAGGCGCCGGTGTGGAGGATCCGGTCGACCTCCGGCTTGGAGAGCGGCACGGGCTTCGAGCCCGCACCGACGAAGCCGGTGACGCCGGGTGTGTTCTTCACGACCGTCCAGGCGTTGTCGTCGAGGTCCATGTTCACGAGCACGTAGCCGGGGAGCACGCGCTTCTCGGCCTGCACCTTCTGGCCGTCCTTCGTCTCGATGACCTGCTCGGTCGGGACGACGACGCGACGGAAGCGCTGGCGCTGCCCCATCGACTCGATCCGGTGCTCGAGATTGGCCTTCACCTTGTTCTCGTGCCCGGAGTAGGTGTTGATCACGTACCACTGGAACATGTGTCTCGGTCTCTCTTCCTTACCGCAGCAGGATGTGCTGGACGACGTACTTCCAGAGCTCGTCGTTCAGCCAGAGGTAGGCGCCGACCACGAGGCAGGCGATCAGGACGACTGCCGTCCCGCTGACCACCGCCTGCTGGCTGGGCCACTCGACCTTCTTGAGCTCTGCGATCGACTCCTGGACGAAGCGGACGGGCGCGGGCGCCTGGCGCTCGGCGGGCCGGCGCTCGGGGCGCGGGCTGCGCTCGGCCTTCGCCTCGCGCGGCTCGGGCGCGCGGCTCGCCGGCATTGCCGGCTGCTGCGGGCTCGGGCCGGCGGCGACTGCCGGCTGCTGCTGGGCGCGCCGCTGCCGGCGCTGCTGACGCGTCTGCCTCGCCATCGGAACGGCCTAGCGGGTCTCCCTGTGGGTCGTGTGGCGGCCGCACCAGCGGCAGTACTTGTTGAACTCGACGCGGTCCGGCGAGTTCCGCTTCGACTTCTCCGTCTGGTAGTTGCGGCGCTTGCACTCCGTGCAGGCGAGCGTGATTGCGACTCTGACTCCGGTTGCCATTCTGTTTCTTTCCCTCGAGGTGGACGCGCGTCAATAGCGCCGGGTGGGCTCGAACCACCGACCTCTGCATTATGAGTGCAGCGCTCTAACCAGCTGAGCTACGGCGCCTCGCGCCGCGGCAGTGTAGCGAAATCAGGCTTTGGGGCCAGCGACCCGCTCGGCGGCGCTGCCCAGTCTCTGGATCGCGAGCACCAAGCGATGAAAGGACGCAAGGAGACTCGATAGTGGTGCTATCGAGTCGACCGAGGACGCCGCAGCGCGCAGAGTGATCGCGGGCCAGAGGCGGGCGAGTGCCGCCGAGTGGGTCGCTCAGTTGCGGCGCCGGACCGTCACCCGCGCCGCTTCGCGGCGGCGGGAGGCGGTGAAGAGCACGACCATCATCGCTGCGAGCGGCACCAGGGAGCCGACGAGGAGCAGCGCCGTGAGCACGGGGACACCTTCGCGCACGGACCGGACAGATGCAATGGGCCGGACGGCCTACGACGCGAGCTTGCGGAGCTCGGCCTCGACCCGTTCCAGCGCCTCCGCCTCCTCGCGGCGGCTCCGCTCGAGCTCGTCGCGCGGGAGGTCGAGCGCGCCCGCGAGCGCGAGCAGCGCGTCGTAGGCGGCGAGCTCCATGTGCTCGGTCGTCGCGGCCGCGGTCGCGTGCCAGACGTCCGCAAGCCGCCGGTTCGGGATCTGCTCCGCGACCTCGTCGTGGTGCTGCGCGAGGCGCTCGGCCGGCGGGCTCAGGTTCGAGCTCGGCTCGGCGCCGGCGGCGCGGAACACGGCCTCGAGCCGCGTCGCCTGCTCCTTGGTCTGCTCCAGGTGTTCCGAGAGCGCAGCGTGCAGACCCTCCGCCTCGACCGCGAGCAGGAGCTTCGGCAGCACCTCGAAGGCGAGGGTGCGCTCGACCCAGAGCTGCTCGCCGAGGAGCCGGAGGAAGAGGTCGCGCGGGTTGCTCAGCATCAGTGCAGCCGCTTGTCCTTCAGCAGCCCGCCGAGCCGGTCGGCCAGGGCCATGATCACGAGCGCGGGGTTCGCCGAGCCCTCGGTCGGCAGGACGCTCCCGTCGCAGACGAAGACGTTGGGGCAGTCCCAGACGCGGTGGCTCGCGTCGACGACGCTGTCCTCGGGCGAGAAGCCCATGCGCGCGCCGCCGACGAGGTGCGCGTAGCGGTCGATCTTCAGCGTGTCCTGGGCGCCCGCGTTGTCCCAGATCTCCTCCATCACCTTCGTGGCGTAGGCGACGTTGGCCTTGTCGTTGTCGCAGAGCGAGTACGAGAAGTTCGCAACCGGGAGGCCGTGGTCGTCCTTCACGTCGGAGAGCGTCACGCGGTTCTCCGGCAGCGGCAGGAACTCGCAAAGGACGCCGAGGATCGTCCAGTGGTTGTAGTCGCGCATGTACTCGCGCAGCGCCTGGCCCCAGTGGCCGTCGGCGAGGACGTGCTGCGCCCAGTCGATCGGCAGCGGCGCGATCGTCTGGATCGAGAAGCCGCGCGCGAAGCCGCGGGACTCGTCGGTCTCGTAGAACTGCTCGGATGAGATCTCGGGCGGCGGGGCCTTGTACATCCGCAGCTCCATCGGGAAGCGCGCGGCGACCTGGGTCGCCCCCTGCACCATCAGATAGCGACCGACCTGGTCGCCCTGGTTGCCGATCCCGTTCGGGAAGCGGCGGCTCGTCGAGTTGAGGAGCAGCCGCGGCGTCTCGATCGCGTAGCCGCAGACGGCGACCGTCGCGGCGGGCTGGAAGCGCTCGATCCCGTCCGGGTCGAAGTAGCTGACGCCGGTCGCCTCGCCCGTCGCCTCGTCGACCTCGACGCGCGACGCCATGCAGTCGGAGCGCACCTCGACGCCGTACTCGATCGCGTCCGGGAGGTGCGTGATGAGCGGGCTCGCCTTCGCGTTCACCTTGCAGCCCTGGAGGCAGAAGCCGCGGTAGATGCAGTGCGGGCGGTTGCCGAAGACGCCGTTCGTGATCGAGACGGGGCCGACCCGCATCTCGATCCCGCACGCGCGCGCGCCCTGCCAGGCGACGCTCGCCGCGCCCGCGACGGGATGCGGCCCGTGCGGATAGCTGTGCGGGTCGCCCCACGGCCAGTCCTGGCCCGCGACCGGCAGCTCGAGCTCGACGCGCTCGAACGACTCCTTCAGCTCCCAGTA
>JAFAIV010000215.1 GCA_019236545.1 Actinomycetota bacterium
GATCGCGCCCTGCCACGCCTTCGCCGCCGCGCCCGCGACCGGATGCGCCTTGTGCGGGTACGAGTGTGGGGCGCCCCACGGCCAATCCTGTCCGGCGACCGGCAGCTCGCGCTCGAGCCGCTCGAACGACTTGCGCAGCTCGGCGTAGGAGATCGGCCAGTCGACGGCGACACCGTCGCGCGTCCGCACCTCGAAGTCGGACGGATGGAGGCGCGGCGCGTAGCCCGCGAAGTGGGTCATCGAGCCGCCGACGCCGACGCCCGAGTTGTTCTTTCCCATCTCTATCGGGTCGTTCCCGGAGATGACCCGCTCGTCGGTCCAGTAGAGGCCGGCGGAGCCCTTCTCGTCGCTGACCCAGTCCCGGTCCGGGTCCCAGAACGGGCCCTTCTCGAGGATGACGATCCGCCAGCCCGCGCGCGCGAGCCGCTGCGCGAGCGTCACCCCGCCCGCCCCCGCGCCGACGACGACCATGTCCACCGGAGCCGACAGCGGGTAGCGCGCCATCTTGTGGAGGTTCTGGAGGCCCCGCTCGTGCATGTCGAGCAGGTACGGCGAGTCGTTGTCCTTCGGCATGAGGACCGACCCCTTCACGAGCGAGCCGGGGATCCTCACGCGCCGTACTCCTTCACCGGGTCGCGGTCGTACGCCTCCCTCCCCTCCCACGTCTCGCGCTCTGCGGACTGGAGGTGCGGGCTGCCGAAGCGGGAGTAGCCGCGCGGGTAGGCCGGGCCGCCGAAGCCGATCTCGTTCCACGCCCACGGGTGCGCGTAGAAGGCCTGCGTCAGGTAGCGGAGGAGGACGCTCCACGCGCGCGAGACGTTGAGCGTCGCCCAGACGCCGCCGTAGAGCTCGCCGCCGGCGAAGCGCTTGCAGAAGTCGACCTGGTCCTCGACGGAGAGCCGGGCGAAGTCGGCGTCGGCGAGGCCGCGCGCGACGCGGCGGAACGTCTCGCGGTCGTCCGGCATGTCGAAGTAGCGGTAGCCGTCGCCCTTGCCCTCGAAGAGCTTCTCGTCGACGTAGGCCATGACCGGGATCCGCGGCTCGGAGTCCTGGGCGAGGACGACGTCCGCGAAGCAGGTCAGCTGCTCGAGCTCCTCGGTCTGGAGGAAGCGGATCGGCGGGACGTCGTGGACGCGCTGGAGGACGACGCGGCGCGTGACCTCGTCCCAGTGCTCCTGCTGCTCGAGGACGTCGTAGTCCGGGTAGCGGCCGTGGAGCTGCGGCGTGATCCCGCGACGCTGGCGAGGCAGGTCGTAGGGGTCGGCGTGGGCCTCGTCGGGGCCGCGGCGGTTCGGGAGGTGGTGCGCCTCCGCGAAGTCGTAGGGCATTCCTTACTTCTCCCGCTTCACGACGGCGGCGAGGATCCCGAGGAAGCCGACGAGGCAGAGCGACCCCGGCGCGAGGAGCGGCGGGCCCATGACCATGTTGTAGGTCGGCTCCCCAAAGCCGCCGGGCCGCTTCTGGACGCCGCGGACGTGCGTGAGGACGCCGATCGCGCCGTCGAGCGCGTAGAGCGCCGAGACCGCCGGCAGCCACGTGCGCGCCGCCTTCTCGGAGAGCACGCCGGCGATCCCGGCGGCTGTGAGCGGCGGCGTGAGGACGATCGGCGTCCACATCCACTTGTCACCGAACGAGCCCTTGTAGTGCTCGAGGTAGATCTCGAACGCGAGCGGCGGGACGCTGAACGCGGTCGTCGCCGCCAGGAGCTTCTGCATCCGGCCGTCGCGGATGTTCTCCAGGGCGCGGGAGAGGAAGGCCATCCGCTTGCCTTATCTCTTGGTGCTCGAGACGAGAAACCGCTCGTTGCCCTGAGCCTTCAGCGCGAGGCCGTTGCCGGGGCGCGAGCGGTCGGGCCGGAGGACGCCGCCGTCGGGCTGGACGACGCCGTCGAAGAGCATCCCCTCGATCCGGATGTGGTCGTGGAAGTACTCGAGGTGGCGGCGGCGCTCGACTGCGCAGAAGGCGTGGGCCGAGATCGCCGGCGCGCAGTGCGCGGAGACGTCGAGCCCGTGCGCGTTGGCGAGACCGGAGGCGCTGAGCAGGCCGGTGATCCCGCCGCAGCGAGTCACGTCGGCCTGGAGGCAGTCGACCGAGCCGACGAGGTTGCGGAAGTCTGCCGGGACGTAGGCGTACTCGCCGGCCGCGATCTCCAGGCCGGGCGGGCCCTGGTCGCGGAGCAGGCGCAGGCCCTCGAGGTCGGCCGAGGACACCGGCTCCTCGAACCACGACACGCCCCAGACGAGCCTGTACTGCTCGGCCCACGCGAGCGCCTGCTTCCGCGCGAAGGCGCCGTTCGCGTCGACGAAGAGCTCGACGTCGGACCCGATCGCCTCGCGCGCGGCGTCGAGCCGCGCCGGGTCCTCGTCCGGGTCGCGCCCGACCTTCATCTTCACGCGCGGGATCCCCTGCGACGCCCAGCCGCCGAGCTGCTCCTGCAGGCGCTCGAGCGAGTACGAGCAGAAGCCGCCGCTGCCGTAGATCGGCACGTCGTCGTGCGCCGCGCCCAGGAGGTCGACGAGCGAGAGCCCGTGCAGCCGCGCCTGCAGATCCCAGAGCGCCTGGTCGACGGCGGAGATCGCGCAGAACGCGATCCCGGGGCGGCCCGCGTTCCGCACCTGCTCGCCCATCTCGAGCCAGCGGGCGCGGGGGTCGAGCGGCGCATCCTCGACGACGCCCTTCAGCTGGCCCTCGACGACGGCGGCCGCGGCCTTGTCGCAGTACGTGTAGCCGAGCCCGACGCGGCCGCCCTCGGTCGCCTCGACGACGACGACCGTCGTCGAGTCCCACTCGAGCGTCCCGTCCGACTCGGGCTGGTCGGTCGGGATGGTGTAGACGCTGACGTCGAGCCTGGTCAGCTCTTCAGGTGCTCGGTGAACTCGACGAGCTTGCCCTTGAGCGACTTCTCCATCACGCCCATCCGCTCCGGGTCGCCCTTGACCATCGCCTTCGCCATGGCCTCGGCCTGCTCCACCTTGATGTGCGGAGGCAGCGGCGGGATCTCCGGGTCGACCTTGACCTCGAGCACGACCGGCCGATCGGAGGCGAGCGCCTCCTCCCAGGCGGAACGCATGCGGTCGCCGTCGTCGCAGAAGATCCCCTTCAGGCCGCAGAGCTCGGCATAGCCCGCGTAGTCGAAGTTCGGCAGCCACTGCGTGCCGGGGAACTTCGGGTCGCCCTCCATCACGCGCTGCTCCCAGGTGACCTGGTTGAGGTCCTGGTTGTTGAAGACGCAGAAGATCAGGCGCTTGTCGGGCCAGCGCTCGTGGTAGCGCTTGACGGTCAGCATCTCGTTCATCCCGAGCATCTGGAACGCGCCGTCGCCGACGAAGCAGATGACGGGCCGCTCCGGGTACGCGAACTTCGCCGCAATCGCATAGGGGACGCCGGGCACCATCGTCGCGAGCGTCCCCGAGAGCGAGGCGAGGTTGCCCTTCTTCAGCTTGAGCTGGCGCGCGAACCAGTTCGTCGAGGAGCCCGAGTCGGCGCTGATGATCGCGTCGTCGGGGAGCACCTCCGAGAGCTCGTGGACGACCCGCTGCGGGTTCATCGGGTCGGCCTCCATCATCGCGCGGCGCTCGACGATGTCCCACCACTCGGCGACCTTCTTCTCTATGCCCTCGCGCCAGGAGCGGTCCTCCTTGCGGACGAGATGCGGCTCGAGCGCGCGCAGCGTCTCCTTCGCGTCGCCGATCAGCATCACGTCGGCCGGGTAGCGGATCCCGATCATGCTCGCCTGGATGTCGATCTCGACGCAGCGCGCCTGGCCCTCCTTCGGCAGGAACTCCGCGTACGGGAAGCTCGTGCCGACCATGAGCAGCGTGTCGCAGTCCTCCATCATGTCGTAGCTCGGGATCGAGCCCAGGAGCCCGATCGCGCCGGTGACGAACGGGAGGTCGTCGGCGATCACGTCCTTGCCGAGCAGCGCCTTCGCGACGCCGGCCCCGAGCAGGTCGGCGACGCGCTCGATCTCCTCGGCTGCGCCGCGGGCGCCCTGGCCGACCAGCATCGCGACCTTCTCGCCCTCGTTGAGGATCTCGGCAGCGTGCTCGATGTCGGCCTGCTGCGGGAGGACGCGCGGCCGCGTGTAGCCGACGCTCGAGTAGACGGAGCCGTGCGTCCGGGGCGGCGACTCGACCGCCTCCATCTCGGCGACGTCGTTCGGGACGATGATCGTGCAGACGCCCTTGTGGTCGAGGGCGATCCGGCAGGCACGGTCGATCAGGTGGCGCGCCTGCGCCGGCTCCATGCAGACCTGGACGTACTCGGACACGTCCTTGAAGAGCACCTGGAGGTCGATCTCCTGCTGGTAGTGGGAGCCGAGCGAGGTGCGCTTCTGCTGCCCGACGATCGCGACGACGGGGACGTGGTCGAGCTTCGCGTCGTAGAGGCCGTTGAGGAGGTGGACGGCGCCGGGGCCGGAGGTCGCCATGCAGACGCCGAGAACGTCGGGGCCGGCGAACTTCGCGTGGCCGCACGCCATGAACGCGGCCATCTCCTCGTGTCGCGTCTGAATGAAGTCGGGGTCGCCGTCCGCGCGGTCGAGCGCGCCGAGGAAGGCGTTGATCCCGTCGCCGGGGTAGCCGTAGATGCGGTGGACGTCCCATTCGCGCAGGCGCTTCAGGACGTAATCGGCGACGAGCTCGGCCATGGTTCCTCCTCGGATCGGTTCCCCGCGATCAGGTGTCGCCGGGGGCGCCAGGTCGCAAACGCGAGCTAGGAACGAAGCGCCGGGAGCACGTCGCGGCCGTAGACGCGCAGCGCCTCGTGCGGGTCGGCGCCGGAGACGTTCATCAGCACGATCGTCGTCGCGCCGAGCTTCTCGAGCATCCGGATCC
>JAFAIV010000329.1 GCA_019236545.1 Actinomycetota bacterium
GTCCGGGAGGTTCCGGACTTCCCCGAGCCCGGCGTCGGCTTCAAGGACATCTCGCCGCTCCTGCTCGACCCGCACGCGCTGCGGCAAGCCGTGGACGAGCTCGGGGCGTGGACGGCGGAGCGCGGGGCGGACCTCGTCCTCGGCGCCGAGGCGCGCGGCTTCTGGCTCGGAGCGGCGATCGCCTGCGCGGCCGGCACCGGCTTCGTCGCGGCGCGCCGGCCCGGCAAGCTCCCGCCCGAGACCGTCAGCGCGAACTACGCGCTCGAGTACGGCCAGAACACGCTCGAGGTCGCGCGGGGCGCGATCTCCCACGGGGCGAAGGTCGTGATCCACGACGACGTGCTGGCCACCGGCGGCACCGTGAGCGCGATCGCCGGCCTCGTCGAGCAGCTCGGGGGAGAGGTCGTCGGCGTCAACTTCGTGATCGAGCTGAGCTTCCTCGGCGGCCGGGAGAAGCTCTCGCAGTACGAGCTCTACTCGCTGATCACGTACTGACGTCCGCCGCACTGGTTACAACCTCGTGACCAGCGCCGATAACTCCCAGATGTACGACGTCCTGACCAGCCGGTACGGGTTCTCGTGCCCGTCGCACGGAGAGACGCACGTGGCGCTCTCCTCGTTCCGGCTGATCGAGCAGCTCCCGGGAGCCGCGCACCCGGCCGTCTACCACGTGCGCTTCGCGTGCGCGTGCGGGGACGAGCACGACGGCCTCGTCAGCCACGACGACCTCGACTGGGCGCCGCTCGGCCTCGCCGCAGGGGAGTTCCTCAACCTGATGACGTCGCGGATCGAGCCGGTCTCGCTCGAGCTCGCCGACCTGGCTGCCGCGCGGATCGGGGCGGGGGAGTGGCCGTGGAGCTTCTTCTGCTACCCGGAGGAGCAGCCGCGCGCCGTGTTCCCGTCGTCGTTCTCGCTCCTCGCGGCCGGGGACGACCAGGTCGGGCTCGCCGTCCGCTGCCCGCACTGCAGCCGCCTCTCGCTCAACCTGGTCTCGCGCGAGCACGTCGACGTGCCGTTCCACAACGACCGCGAGGTCGGGGTGGTGGAGCACGTCTTCCACGACGACGCGCTCGAGACGCTCGAGGCGTTCCGCTCGGAGCTCTGGTCGGCGAGCTTCGACGCGCGCCGCCTGACCCTCGAGTAACCGTTCCCGCCGCTCGGCCGTTTCAGGGTCGAGATGCGCAGATACGGGATGTACGACACCACGCGCGGCCTCACGCTCGCCATCGCGGCGGGATGTGCGGGGCTGCTGATCTGGGTCGCCACGCAGGTCGGCGTCCAGACCGTCGGCCGCTTCTGGGCGGCCATGGGAATCGTCGCAGGCGCAGGCTTCGTCATGGCGCTCGCGCAGGTCGTCGGCAGCTGGACGAGCGGCCTGCGGCTGCGCCTGTCGCCCGGGACGTTCCTGCTCGCGTTCCTGCCGGTGCTCATCTGCGTCGGCTGGGTGATGTTCGCCACGCAGCCCGGTCACGGGCTGTGGGAGGGGCGGATCCACCACTGGAGCTCGACGCTGGGGCTCCTGGGGATCGTCCACGCGCTCGGCCTCTGGCACGGCGCGCTCGCGTTCGGCTTCGGCCTCGTGCTCGGGCTCTCGCTCGACGCGGTGCCCGAGGTCGTCCTCGACGCCGTCCCGGCCCACGACCGTCCCGCGTACGCGGCCACGCCGCCGGCCGCGGACGAGCCGGTCGTCGCCGAGCGGCGCGAAGTGGTCGAGGAAGACACACAGGCGCCAGTCCACTGACGGCGCATCCCCACCGAGAGGGATCACGGGCTCGCCCACGGGCTTCCGATAGGAAGGACATGGGCGAGCCTCTCCATTCGTCGTCTCGGGGCCCGGCGCTTCTCGAGCTGCACGTTCGCAGCTTCGACCCGTACGCGCTGACGGCGACGGAGCGGCTCTACGCCAAGATCGGCCGCGACCTCGGCCGGAAGCTCGTCTTCGCGCTCGTGCAGGGCGGCGTGCGCGGCTCGCGCGCGGCCTAGTCGCCTAGCGGCTGCGCGGGCGCCGGCGCTGCGGCAGGTCCTCGCCGCGCAGGCGGACGAAGAGCCAGATGAAGAACATGCAGACGAGCGTGATCACGATCGAGGTCGCGCCGCTGGCGCCGATCGCCACGAGCCCGAAGTAGATGTAGGCGCCCAGCCCGATCGCCCAGATCAAGGCGATGACGCCCTGATCGATATGCGGAGGGCGCGGAGGGTGAGGCGGCATGGGAGGGATCCTAGTCGGACCAGAAATTCGCCGAGCCGGTCGCGGTTTCGTCCACAACCCCGGTCGACTTTCCGCTCCTGGCCTTGCGGCCCGACACGTACGACCTTCCGGTGCTGCTTCGTCCTACTCCCGCGCCGTGCTCGGCGCAATTGGCAATCTAGTGACCGGCCCTAGGCCTTTCAAGGCCCCGCGAGCGCGAAAAACTCGCAATTTGCGAGCTTTGAATAATCAACATTTCCACAGCACTCTGTGCAGTCTGTGGATAACCCCGCTCGACGAGCGGGAGGGGGAAGCGGGCCCGGTCGCCATCTTCTCCAACTTGACATAACGCACGTTCTCGTGCGTGGGCTTGATTCCTCGGCCCGGGCGTGTTTCGCTAGCGCCCGCCTGCGGAAGAGATGCCCAGCCCAACTCTGATCAGGGGGACGTCGTGACGGTCGAGATCGAGTCGATCCTCGTAAACGAGGAGCTTGCAGCCTTGCTCGAGGTTGCCGAGGCGGCCGGCCAGCTCCGGCAAGCGGAGCTGCTGGAGATCCTGGAGCCGCTCGAGCTCGATCCGCTCGAGCTGGAGTCCGTCCACGCCGAGCTGGACCGGCGCGGCATCGAGCTGCTCGTCGAGCCGGAGACGGAGCCCGAGCCCGAGAAGGAGCCGGAGAAGGTCCTGCCCGCGGCGGCCCAGCCGCTCGAGACGACGACCGACGCGCTGCAGCTCTTCCTGCGCGAGGCCGGCCGGCACGCACTGCTGACCGCCGCCCAGGAGGTCGAGCTCGCCAAGCGGATCGAGCGCGGCGACATGGATGCCAAGCAGCACATGATCCAGGCCAACCTGCGCCTGGTCGTCTCGATCGCGAAGAACTACCGCAACCAGGGGCTGCCGTTCCTCGACCTGATCCAGGAGGGGACGCTGGGGCTGATCCGCGCCGTCGAGAAGTTCGACTGGCGCCGCGGCTACAAGTTCTCGACCTACGCGACCTGGTGGATCCGCCAGGCGGTCGCGCGCGCGCTCGCGGACAAGGCACGGACGATCCGCATGCCGGTCCACATCGTCGAGCGCATGCAGAAGATGAATCGCGCCGAGCGGACGCTCTGGATGGAGCTCGGCCGCGAGCCGACGCTCGCCGAGATCGCCGACGAGGCGTCGCTCCCGATCGAGCAGGCCAAGGAGGTCCGCGCCGCGGCGCGCGCGTCCGCGAGCCTCGACCAACCGGTCGGCGAGCAGGACGACGCGACCTTCGGCGACTTCGTCGCCGGCGATGACCCGCTCCCCGAGGAGCACGTCGAGGTGACGCTGCGCAGCCAGGCGCTCGCTCTCGCGCTGCAGGCCCTCGGCGAGCGCGAGCGGCAGGTGCTCGTCCTGCGCTACGGGCTCGTCGACGAGGAGCCGAAGACGCTCGAGGAGATCGGCAAGCGCCTCGGGCTGACGCGGGAGCGCGTCCGGCAGATCGAGCTGGAGAGCCTGCGGCGCCTCGCCAACCTGCGCGAGATGCAGGTCATCGCCGGGTAGCGCGAGCTAGTTCTTGAGGTAGAGCTCGAGCCCGGGCGCGGTGTTCCGCAGCTCGCGGAGGGCGCGCGCCTCGAGCTGGCGCACACGCTCACGCGTGATGCCGAGCCCGACGCCGACCTCTTCGAGGGTCTTCGGCGCGTCCCCGTCGAGGCCGAACCGCAGCGAGAGGACGCGGCGCATGCGCGGGTTGAGCTGGCCGAGCGCGTTCGCGAGCTCGGTCGCGCGGAGGCGCTGCGCCGTCCGCTCGTCCGGGGCGGCCGAGTGGACGTCCTCGAGCAGGTCGCCGTAGAGGCTCTCCCCGTCCCCCACCGGCGTCTCCAGGCTCACCGGGTCCTCGACGAGCTCGAGGAGCTCCTGGATGCGCTTCTCCGGCTGCTTCGTCTCCTCCGCGAGCTCGGAGATCGTCGGCTCGCGATTCAGCTTCTGGGCGAGCTGGCGGCGGGCGCGCAGGAGGCGCCGCACCTGCTCGGCGACGTGGACGGGCAGCCGGATCGTCCGGCCCTGGTCTGCGAGCGCGCGCGTGACGGCCTGCCGGATCCACCAGGTCGCGTACGTCGAGAGCTTGTAGCCCATCCGGTAGTCGAACTTCTCGACCGCGCGGATCAGGCCGAGGTTGCCCTCCTGGATCAGGTCGAGGAGCGGCACGCCGGCCTTCGTGTAGTTGCGCGTGATCGACATCACGAGGCGGAGGTTCGACTCGATCAGGCGGCGCTTCGCGTCCTCGTCGCCCTCGTCCTTGCGGCGCGCGAGCTCGCGCTCCTCGGCGCGGGTCAGGAGCGGGCCGCCGCCGATCTGCCGCACGTAGAGCTTGAGCGGATCCTGGGCCTGGATCGCGGCCTCGAGCGCCTCCAGCTCCTCGGAGTCGGGCTCGTCCGCGACGACCGCGTCGTCCGCGGGCGCCTCGACGGGAGTATCCGTCGGCGCCGGTTCCGGGACGAGTGAGAGGTGAACATCTCCCGCCACTCCATTGGCGATCCCGGGCTCGCCATCCATTGCAAGCCGCCGCTCCATATGTCTTCCCCTCTATCGGCACCGACAGGTCGGGCCTTTAGCGTTGTCGCTACAGTCACGAGGGATAGGGACGAAGACGAAGAAAACGACTTCGACCCTGCGGGTCTCCGAATGTGTGGAATCGCCGGATACAGCCTGTCAGCGCGCAGTGAGGTGGATCGCACCCTCGCTGCCCAGGCGCTGCTGGCGGGGATAGCGGAACGCGGCGCGGACGCCGTCGGCTACGCGTACCGCGCGCCGGGCGAGGCCTATCCCGTCGTGACGAAGCAGCGGACGCCGGCGAGCGAGCTGCTCGACCGGATCTCGATCCCCGTCGCCGCGACGCAGGCGCTCATCCACGTCCGCGACTACACGAAGGGCCATCCCTCGATCGCGGCCAACAACCACCCGGTCCGCCACGGGCCGGTGGTCGGCATCCACAACGGGATCATCCTCAACGACGACGAGCTGCTCGCGCCCTTCTCGTGCGCGCGCGCCGAGCCGCGGATGACCGTCGACTCCGAGGCGATCTTCGCGGTCGCCGCGCACTCGCACAACGACCCGCGCTCGCTCGAGCAGCTGCACGGCGCGATGGCGGCCGCCTGGCTCGACCAGCGCGAGCCCGACGTCCTCTTCGCTGCCCGCGGCGTCGGCAGGCCGCTCTGGGTCGGCGAGGGCCGCGACGGCGTGTTCCTCGCCTCGACGCGCGGCACGCTGGAGATCGTCGAGCAGTTCCTCCACGTCAAGCTTCGGAAGCGCGAGCTCGCCGACGGCTCGTTCCTCGCGCTCCGCGAGGGGAAGGTCGCCCGCAAGGCCGGCTTCCGCCCGGACGATGCCTACGTCGAGGAGCACGTGTTGCCGACCGTGCGCGCGCCGGGAGAGTCCGAATCCTGCCTGCGCCGCCTCGCGGTGCTCGCTGCCGCTGCCTAGCTAGAGCAGGCGCCCGTCGCTGCCGACCCGGCGGCCGAGCTCGTCGAGCCGCTGGCGGAGCAGGAACTGGAACGTCGACCACGCGCCGCGGCGCGCGTCGAACATGCGGTAGACCTGCCACTCGGTCATCAGCGACTCGTCACGCTTCCTGGCTTCGGCCCAGTCCGCGAACTTCGGCAGCCGCCCGAGCTCCTCGGCGATCGCGACGCCCTGCTCGACCGCGCGCTCGAGCCGCTCCTCCCCCACCGGCACGTCGAACCCCGCCTCGCGCAGCGCGTTCGTCAGCGAGCCGAAGGTGTGCCAGTAGAGCGACTTCGACGGCATGCGCCCCTTGTGCTCGTCGATGTCCCGCGCCGTCGGCGGCCGGCCCAGGTCGTCGCCGAGCTCCTTCAGGAGGCCGAGCAGCTCCTCGCGCGTCGCGAACCGGCGCGGGACGAGGCCGGCGGCGCGCTTCGCGTTGTTCCACGAGCCGAAGTGCTCGATCACCGTCTGCGGGTGGACGGTCGTCTCCTCGTCGGCGGCGAACTCGCGCATCGTCGGCGAACGGCCGAGCCGTCCGGCGCAGGCGCGCAGCTCATCGAGGATCTGCTCGTCCGAGTAGCGCTTCCGGATCCCCGCCTGGAACTCCGCGAGCGCCTGCGGGTCGATGTCGGCCAGCGCGCGAAAGCGCGGCTTCGGGGCCATGCCAAATAGTGTAGAGCAGATTGAAGGAACCGCAAGTAGGCCCGATCGGGCCTGTCGCTACGAGGCGGCGGCGAACTCCTCGACCGGCGCCTCGATCGGGATCAGCCGCTCCAGGGCGGCGACGCAGCGCGGGCAGAACTGCGTCCCCGCCGCTTCGCGGATCTCCCCCATCGCGTCCTCGAGCGTGCGCGCGTCCTGGTAGATGCGGGTCGTCAGCATCGAGTCGAGCGCGTCCGCGACGTGGATGATCCGGGCGCCGAGCGGGATCTCGTCCGCAGCGAGACCGCCGGGGTAGCCGAGGCCGTCGAAACGCTCGTGGTGGTGGCGGATCGCGGGGACGGCGTCCTCGAGGAAGCCGAGGCGCTCGATGATCCGGGCGCCCTCCTCGGCGTGCGTCTGCATGACATCCCACTCGTCCGGCGTCAGCGGGCCGGGCTTGAGCAGGATCGCGTCCGGCACGCCCAGCTTGCCGATGTCGTGGAAGAGCGCGGCGCGGTCGAGGAGGTCGAGCTCCGGCTGGCAGAGCCCGAGCTCGCGCCCGAGCGCCAGCGAGAGCTCGCGGACGCGGCGCGCGTGGCCGGCCGTGTACTTGTCGCGCGCGTCGACGGTCGCGGAGAGCGACTCCATCGCCGCCGTCGTGCGCTCGCGGAGCAGCCGGTTCGCCTCCCCGAGCGAGAGGTTCTGCTGGCGGATCGTCTCCGCCGCGCGGGTCAGCTTCTCCGACGAGCGCTGCGTGTGCCGCAGGTAGGCCTCCTGGGTGCGCCGCATGACGAGGAGCGGGACGGCGAAGAGCGCGAGCGCCCAGACGCCCGCGGAGTCGTACGCGACCGCGACGATCGCCCCGATGAAGCCGTAGACGACGTAGTGCGGCAGCAGCCACGCCGCGCGCTCGCGGAAGAGGCGGAACGGGCTGACGCCCTCGTCGCGCGCGGAGGCGAGCCCGAGCAGCCCGGTGCGCACGGCGAATGCGGCGAGGCCGGCGACGACGCCGATCACGGCGCGCGCGAACGTCTCCGAGTCCCTTCCCAGGATCGGGTCGAGGCCGTGGATGACCGCGGTCGCCGCGAGCCCTGCGAGCGTGAAGGCGGAGAACATGTACGCGGCCGTGCGGAGAGAGACGCGGCGGGCGCTCCACTCGGCGACGACCGCCGCGAGCGCGAGCGGCAGCGCTGCGCGGTAGCCGAAGACGGCTGCGCCGGCGAGGGAGCCGACGACGCTGACCGAGATCGAGCCGGCGACGTTCGCCTCCTCGAAGGCGAGCGCCTGCGCGCCGCCGACGAGGGACATCAGCGCCACGAGCCCCAGGACGTCGTGGCTGCCCCCGAGGACGACGCCGGCCATGCCACCGCCTGCTCCCGCCGCGACCAGCAGCGCGACGAAGACGCCGAACGGGCCGCGGAGGCGCTCGAGGCGCGGGCGGAGCAGCTCGCGGCGCCGCCGCGGCTCGACCGCCTCGGCGACCGCCTCGGCCTCCTCGACCGTGACCGGGCCGGGCGCCGGGAGCGCGCGGAGGCCGCCGAGCTTCGCGACCCTCCCCTCCCCCAGGCGCAGCGGCTCCGTGCTCGCGCCGAGCACGCGGTTGCGGCCCTGGAGCTTCGCCCGGTAGACGGCGAGGTCGGCCTGGTGGACGAGCTCGTTCGCCTCGACGGCGTCGTCCGGGAAGACGGCGACGCCCATCGACAGCGTCGCGCGCAGCGGCTCGGTCGACGTCGTGACGTGGAAGTCCCGCTCGGCGACGGCGCGGCGGATCCGGTCGGCGATCTCGATCGCCTGCTCGGCCGTCGTCTCCGGGAGCAGGATCGAGAACTCCTCGCCGCCGAAGCGGGCCGGCACGTCGTAGTGGCGCAGCTCGGAGCGGAAGACGTCCGCCACGCCGCGCAGGACGGCGTCCCCGGCGAGGTGGCCGAAGGTGTTGTTCACGTCGCGGAGCAGGTCGAGGTCGGCCATGATCACGGCCATCGGCCGCTCGAACCGCGCCGCCCGGGCGAGCTCCGCCTCGAGGGCGGTCGCGAAGTAGCGGGCGTTGTAGAGGCCGGTCTTCGGGTCGACGCGCGCCTCGGCCTGGAGCTGCGGGACGCTCAGCGAGCGGTGGACGACCACGAGCGGAGCGAGCGCCGCGAAGACGAGCCACGGGTCCCAGCGCCAGAAGGCGGCGAGGGAGACGCCGAGCATCGTCAGCACGAGGTCGATCGAGACGCCCTCGACGGAGAACAACCCGCCTCCGTCCCCGAGCTTCAACCTCCCCGCGACGAGCAGCTGGTTGGCGGCGACGAAGGCGAGGCACGCGGCGAGGCCCGCGGCCGCGAACCGGCCGTCGGCGCTGTGCGGCATGAAGTAATGCGTGACGAGGTCGGCGGCGCCCCACGCGGCGATCGTGTCGAGCGCGTAGTTCGCGACCGTGAAGCCTTGTACCGGCCACGGGTAGCGCTCGCGCAGCCACTCCGGCACCGTCTGGACGAGCGGGATCAGGAGGACGAGCTGCGGCGGCAGGAGCAGCGCGCCCGCCACGAGGAAGACGACCGACGTGTGGTAGTGGACGTTCCGTGGCGACTTCACCGGGAACGTCTGCGCGATCGTCGCGGCCGCGGCCAGGATGGCGAACGTCGTCCAGTCGGGCCGGCTCGGCGCGGACGCGAGGTAGAGCGCTGCGCCGAGGCCGCCGGCGAGGGCGATCAGGGCTCCGACGTAGCCCCGCGCGGCCCGCGAGACGGCCGTGCCTGCCTCGGCGGGGAGCGGCTCGGGGCGCTCCAGGACGAAGGCGTCCGTGACCGCCGTCACCTGGCGGGACGCCTCTTCATCGTTGGCCGCAGTTGGTCCGCAGCACCGAGCGACGGCGGAGCCATTCGGCGGACTATCGGCCCGAATTGGTCATACAGGCGTCCCCCTTCGGGGTCATTCGTTACAACTCGGACTCGTGCGCCCCGCCGTCCCGCTCGCCCTCGAGATCGCCGCCGCGCGCGCCGTGGCCTCCCTGTCGCGGCTGGCGGGCCGCGGCGGCGGCACGACCATCCCCGGGAAGCTGCTCGCCGCGCTCGATCCCGGGGCGATCGACCGGCTCGCCGCGCGGCTTCCCGCGGGCGCCGCCACCATCTCCGCCACGAACGGTAAGACGACGACCGCGGCGATGGCGGCCGAGATCCTGCGGCCGCGCCACCGGCTCGCCCACAACTCCGCCGGGGCGAACCTCGTCTCCGGCGTCGCATCGACGCTCCTCGCGGCGGGACGCGCGGAGCTCGGCCTGCTCGAGGTCGACGAGGGCGCGCTGCCCGAGGTGCTGCGCCGGGTGCGGCCGCGGGCCGTCCTCCTCGGGAACCTCTTCCGCGACCAGCTCGACCGGTACGGCGAGCTGGAGCTGATCGCGGAGCGCTGGCGCGCCGCCGTCGCCGAGCTCCCGGACGGCACGCGGCTCGTCGTCAACGGGGACGACCCGCTGCTCGCGTCGATCGCGGAGACGCGGATCGGCGCCGTCGCCTTCGGGCTCGACGACCCGCGCGTGGCGCGCCCGTCGCTCCAGCATGCGGCCGACTCCAAGTACTGCGTCGTCTGCGGCGCCCCCTACGAGTACGCGACTGCCTACGTCGGCCATCTCGGCGACTACCACTGCCCGAACGGCCACCTCGCGCGGCCGCCGCTGGAGGTCGCCGCGCGCGAGATCGAGCTTCACGGCCTCGAGCGCGCGGCGTTCGACCTCGTCACGCCGGACGGGACGCGCCGGATCGACCTGCCGCTCCCCGGCCTCTACAACGTCTACAACGCGACCGGCGCCGCCGCACTCGCCCGCGCTCTCGGCGCGTCGCTCGACGAGATCGCGGCGGGCCTCGGCCGCTTCGGCGCGGCGTTCGGCCGCTTCGAGCGGATCGCCGTCGGCGACAAGGGCCTCCTCCTGCTCCTGATCAAGAACCCGGCCGGCGCCAACGAGGCCGTCCGCACGCTCGTCGACGGCGGCGCGCCGAGAACGGTCGTGATCGCCCTCAACGACGAGATCGCCGACGGCCGGGACGTCTCCTGGATCTGGGACGTCGACTTCGAGCCGCTCCTCGCAGGCCTCGACCGGCTGGTCGCCACGGGCGGGCGGGCAGCCGAGCTGGCGCTCCGCTTCCGCTACGGCGGCATGGACGAGAGCGCGATCGAGGTCGTCCCCGACGTGGAGCAGGCGCTCGACCGCGGCCTGGAGCTGACGCCTCCCGGCGGTGAGCTCGTCGTTCTCCCCACCTACACGGCGATGCTCGCGCTGCAGCGAGTCGTCGCCGCGCGCGGGCTCGCGCGTCCGTACTGGGAGCGCGCGGCGTGACGACGATCCGGGTCGGGCACCTCTATCCCGACTACCTCAACATCTACGCCGACCGCGGCAACATCGCCGTGCTCTCGCGACGCGCGGCCTGGCGCGGCCACGAGCTCGAGGTGACCGGGCTCGGGCTCGACGACGAGATCGTCCCCGGCGCGCACGACCTCTACTACGTCGGCGGGGGCCAGGACCGCGAGCAGCTGCTCGTCGCGGAGAACCTCGCCGGCAAGGCGGAGCAGCTGCGCGAGGCGGTCGCGGGCGGCTCCGCGCTCCTCGCGGTCTGCGGCGGCTACCAGCTGCTCGGCCGCGGCTACAAGGGCTTCCATGGCGAGGAGATGCCCGGCGTCGGGCTGCTGCCGCTCGAGACGCTCGCCGGCGACCGCCGGATGATCGGGGACGTCCTGCTCGAATGCGAGCTCGAGCCCGGCGTCAGGCGCACGCTCGCCGGCTTCGAGAACCACGCCGGCCGCACGAAGCTCGATCCGGGCGCCGAGCCGCTGGGCCGCGTGCTCGCCGGCTTCGGCAACGACGGCGAGAGCGGCTTCGAAGGCTGCCGCTCCGGCCGCGTCGTCGGCACGTACCTCCACGGGCCGCTGCTGCCGCGGAACCCGTGGCTCGCCGACTGGCTGCTCGCCCAGGCGCTCGCCCACCGCAGCGGCGGCGAGCCCCCCGAGCTCGAGCCGCTGGAGGACGGGCTCGAGGCGCAGGCGCACGAGGTTGCCGCCGGCCGGGCGCGCGCGCGGTCGCGTCGGTAGCGGTCGTCACACTCAGCCTGTGGCCACTACCGCGCTCCGGATCGGCGCCCTCGCCCCCCTCAGCCGACCTGGCTGGATCGAGGCAGGCGGGCATCTGCTCGCAGGCATCGAGCTGGCGGTCCTCGACGTCAACGCCTCGGGAGGGCTCGACGGCCGTCCGATCGAGCTGCTCGTCCGGGACACGGCGGCGGATCCGGCCAAGGCGGCGGGCTTCGTCGAGGAACTCGCCAGGCTCGGGGTGGCGGGGCTTGTCGGTGAATACCACAGCGTCGCTGCCCGGGCTGCCGCCTCGAGCGCCGCCGCACTCGGCCTGCCGTTCCTTTGCTCGTCGGCTGTTCTCGACGCGCCGACCGAGGAACCGACCGACTGGGTGGCCCGCCTCGCCCCGGTCCAGTCCCGCGGCTGGCGGGGGTATGGAGACTTCCTTTGCGCTGCAGGCCACACACGGGTCGCCGTGGCGGTCGAGCCGAGCCCGTATTGGGCGGCTGGGACGGCGATCCTCCGCGAACACCTCGGCCTCCGGGGCGGCACCGTCCTCGAGCTCGACGCGCGCCCGCTCGACCTCGCCGGCATCCACGACGCGCTTCTCGAGGAGACAGCGACAGTCCTGCTTCTCCTGGTCGGGAACCCGGAGCCGGCCGTGTCGATCGTCAGGTCGCTTCGCGCAGACAGGCGTCTCCATGACGTGCTGATCGGCGCGCCCGCCGGGCAACCAGAGCTTCCCGCCTGGACTGCAGCCCTGGGCGCCGCTGGCGCCGCCATACCGTTCCTGCGCTACCGCCCCCAACGGCTGACGCCTCTCGGCGGCAGGGTCGAGGTCGCGCTGCGCGAGCGGCTCGGCACGGCACCGTCCTTCGTCGCCTTGGAGGGGTACGACTCGACCGTCGTGCTCGCCGAGTTCCTGCGCTCCCAGTCGGCCGACCCGGTCGACCCGGGGCAAGGCTGGGCACGTCTGAGAGTCGAGGGGTGTCGCGCCGAGATCTCCTTCTCCCGCACTCCTGGCGTCAGCGTCTGGCAATGGGTCTGGCCGCCGATCCACGTCGTCGATCGAGATCCCGCCGATCCCGATCGGTTCCGCCTGCTCTACAGCCCCTAGCTCCGCCGGCGTCAGCTCTCGCGCGCCGCGCGCACGACCCGCTCGACGACGAGCTTGAGCGCGTCCGGGACGTGGCCGTTGCCGCGGTAGCGGCGCACGGCCTTCGCCGGCTTGCTCCGCGTCCCCTTCATCCCCGAGACCGCCTCGAAGTCGGGCGTGAGCACGACAGTCCGCCGCTTTCCGGCGACTTCGCGGATCTGGCGGTTGACGATCCGCTCCGACTCCACCGGCCGCTCGTGCGCGGGCGCGTCGCGGTCGTGGACGACGACGTACGGGATCTCGCAGGCGTTGCAGATCCGGGCGAAGAGCGGGATGTTGCCCTTGCCGCCGCACTCGAGCACGAGGATCCCCTCCTCGTCGATGTCGACGCCGAGCGCCTCGAAGACGAGCGGCATCGTCAGCTTCTCGGTGCGGCCCTCGACGAGCAGCGCGCAGCGCGCGAGGAACAGCTCGGCGCGGTCGCTGTCGAACTCCGAGAGGACGCGGAACGCCTCCGCCTCCGCGAGCGGCTGCGGCTGGAAGAGCAGCGTCCCCCGCATCGCGCTGTGACGGACGAGCGCGAGCTCCTCGAGCCGGTCGACGCTGAGGAAGACCGGCGCGTGGGTCGAGTAGAGGATCTGGTTGCCGCGCTCGGCGAGCCGGCGGAGGACGCGCGAGAGGCGGCGCTGCGCGTGCGGGCTGAGGTACAGCTCCGGCTCCTCGATCAGGAGCACGAACCGCCGCAGATTCGACGCGAGCAGCTTCTCCATGCCCTGGACGAGCGCGAGACCGCCGTCGGCGGCGGCCCAGTGGTGGTCGGCGGAGGGCGGACGCAGCAGCTCCGCGACCTCCGCCGCGCCGCGCCCGGTCGCCGGCGCGACCATCGTCCGCGCGCGGAGGTTCGCGGGGAAGAACAGCACCGGCGGCGCACCGGCGCGGTTGAGGTTGAGCGTGTCCGGCGGCCGCGCGTCGAGGAAGATCGTCCCACCGGGGAGCTCTGCCTCCAGGTGGATCCTGCCGCCCTGCGAGTCGCGAGAGACGTCGTCGATCGTCGGCGGCGGCGCGGCGGCCTCCAGCAGCGTCCAGATCCCCGTGAGGACGGTCGACTTCCCGCTCGAGGCCTCGCCGACGAGCGCGCAGATCTGCCCGGGCTCGAGCGCGAGCTCGCGGGCGGCGCGGTAGCCCTGGATCGAGACGCGCCTCAGCGGGGGCATGACGCCTCTAGGGTGCCCAGAGCGACCCGAGGTACACGGCGGGGTCGCCGGGCTGCCAGCGCTGGAGGAATCGCTGGATCGGCGGGTGGAGGACGATCCCGTCCAGCTCGTCCGGGTGGAAGAGCCGGTGGCCGGCGACGGCCTCGTCCTGCGAGGCGACGTGCTCCAGCGAGCGGCCCGAGAGGTCCCCGGCGAAGACGATGTGGACGACGTGGCGGGAGACGAACGACCGCTTCGGCGCGATCGACTCCGCGACGAGGATCGGCCCCTCGAAGGTGAGGTCGTCGCCCTCGCCGACCTCCTCGGCGAGCTCGCGGTGGAGCGCGTCGACGAGGCTCTCCCCCGTGTTGACGCCGCCGCCCGGCAGCAGCCAGTACTCGCCGCGGCCGGCCTTCTCGTGCCGGCAGAGGAGCACCCGCCCCTCCCAGCGCAGCAGGGCCGAGACGCGGATCCGCGGCTCGAGGCCGGTCACGCCGCGCTGCTGCCGAAGCCGCGCTCGCCGCGCTCGCTGTCCGGCAGCTCCTCCACCTCGACCGCGGCGACCCCCGGCACCGGCACGACCACGAGCTGCGCGATCCGCATCCCCGGCTCGACCACGAACGCGTCGCGCGGGTCGGTGTTCTGCAGCACCACTTTGAGCTCGCCGCGGTAGCCGGAGTCGACGAGGCCGGGCGAGTTGACGATCGTGATCCCGTGCTTCGCCGCGAGGCCGGAGCGCGGCTGGACGAAGCCGGCGTGGCCGTCGGGGATGGCGACTGCGAGACCGGTGGCGACGAGCGCCCGCTCGCCGGGGCCGAGCTCGACCCGCTCGACCGCGGCGAGGTCGAGGCCGGCGTCGCCGCTGTAGGCGCGGTCGGGGACGACTGCGTCGTCCCGCAGCTTCCGCACCGGCAGCTCGATCACGCGCCGCGCCTCTCGGCCGCCGAGGCCTCGGCGACGAGATAGGGCGCGAAGCGGTGGATCTCGCGGCGCGGCAGCCGCGCGACGACGAGCACGCCATCCGGCGTGTCCTCCCGCTCGTCGATCGGCGCGCCGAGCGCGTAGAGCTCGTTGAGCCGGGCGCCCTCGCCGTATGGCAGCAGCAGCCGGACCGGCTCGAATCGCTCCGCGAACCGCTCGGCGATCCGCGCCCGCAGTTCGTCGAGGCCCTTTCCGGTCAGCGCGGAGATCTGCAGCGCGTCGGGGAAGCGGTTGGCGAGCCGGCGCCGGCGCAGCGAGTCGACGGCGTCGACCTTGTTGAGGACGAGCTCGACCGGGAGCTGGCCGGCGCCGATCTCGCGCAGGACCGAGTCGACGGCCGCGACTTGCTCGAGCAGCCGCTCTTCCGGCGCCGAGCCGTCCACGACGTGCAGGACGAGGTCGGCGACGAGCGTCTCCTCGAGCGTCGCCGCGAAGCCCTCCACGAGCTGGTGCGGGAGGCGGCGGACGAAGCCGACGGTGTCGGTGACGAGGTAGCGGCGCCCCTCGTGCTCGAAGCCGCGCGTCGTCGGGTCGAGCGTCTCGAAGAGCCGGTTGCGGACCGAGACGTTCGCGTCGGTGAGCGCGTTCAGAAGCGTCGACTTGCCGGCGTTCGTGTAGCCGGCGAGCGCGACCGTCGGCGTCTCGGTGCGGCGCCGCTCCTTGCGGCGGACGTCGCGCTGCTTCTCGAGGCCGCGCAACCGCTCCTTGAGGAGCGTGATGCGGCGCCGGGCCATCCGGCGGTCCGACTCGAGCTGGGACTCGCCCGGGCCGCGCGTGCCGACGCCGCCGCCGAGGCGCTCGAGGTGCTTCCACATGCCGCGCATGCGCGGGAGGTTGTACTCCAGCTGCGCGAGCTCGACCTGGAGCTTCCCCTCGGCGCTGACGGCGTGCTGGGCGAAGATGTCGAGGATCAGCTGCGTCCGGTCGACGACGCGCGACTGCAGCTCGTTCTCGAGGAGGCGCTGCTGCGACGGCGAGAGCTCGTCGTCGACGAGCAGCACCTCGGCGCGCGCGTCCTTGTACTCCTGCTTCAGCTCCTCGAGCTTGCCCTTCCCGACGTACGTCCGCGGGTCCGGCTGCGGCCGGTGCTGGACGACCCGGGCGACCGGCTCGACGCCCGCGGTCCGCGCGAGCTCCTCGAGCTCCTGGAGCTCGTCCTCCGCGTCGACGCCCTGCGCGAGCACGGCGAGGACGAACCCGCGCTCGGGCTCGTGGCCCGCCACGGGATCGGGCTGTCTCACCGCCATGCGACAGTCATTATGACGCCTGCCGTGCCGACTCCCGACCTCGCAGCCAGGACGCTTCAGCTCGTCGACGTCGCCTCCGAGAGCTGGCAGGAGGCGGACGCGATGGAGCTCGTCCGCTCGCTCCTGCCGGGCGAGGCGCTGTACGACGACGGCGAGGTGATCCTCTGGGGCGATGCGACCGCGCCGGTCGTCCTCGCGGGCCATGTCGACACGATCCCGGCGCAGGGGAACCTGCCCGGCCGGATCGAGGACGGCGCGGTGCACGGCGTCGGCGCGAGCGACATGAAGGGCGGCGTCGCGGTGATGCTCGAGCTGGCGCTCGCCGGCGCGCCGGCCCGCTACGCGTTCTTCACGCGCGAGGAGGTGCCGGTCGACGAGTCGCCGCTGCCGGCGCTGTTCGAGAGCGGCCTGCTCGAAGGGACGCGGCTCGCCGTCGTGCTCGAGCCGACCGACTGCATCCTCCACGCGGGCTGCCTCGGGAACCTCCAGGCGCGCGTCGACTTCCACGGTGAGTCGGCGCACTCGGCGCGGCCGTGGACCGGCCGCAACGCGATCCACGAGCTCGTGCGCGGGCTCGCCGGCCTCGTCGAGCTCGAGCCCCTCGACGTCGAGCTCGACGGGTTGATCTACCGCGAGGTCGTCAGCGCCGTCCGCGTCTCCGGCGGCATCGCGGCGAACGTCGTGCCGGCGCTCGCGTCCGCCGAGCTCAACTTCCGCTTCGCGCCCGGCCGCACGCGCGCGGAGGCGGAGGCGCGCCTGCGCGAGCTCGTCCCGCACGGGAAGCTCATCGTCCTCAGCAACTCCCCCTCCGCCCCGCCCTCGCTCACGAACCCGCTCGCCCAGCGGTTGCGCGAGCTCGTGCCGGAGGTCGCGCCGAAGCAGGCGTGGACGCCGGTCGCCCAGTTCGCCGAGCAGGGCATCGACGCGATCAACTACGGCCCGGGCGCGACCGCGTACGCGCACCGCGTCGACGAGCAGATCCCGGTCGCCAACCTGCACACGGCGTACGACACGCTGGCTAGGTTCCTCTCGTGATCAACCCCGTCCTGACCGAGATGGCGGCGTATCCGTTCACGCGGCTCGAGGAGGAGCGGCGGAAGCTCGTGGCGCGCGGCGTCGAGGTGCTCGACTTCGGCAAGGGCGACCCGAACGAGCCGACGGACCCGAGGATCCGGCAGGCGCTGATCGACGCGCTTCCGGTGCGCGCGCCGTACCCGCTTGCGGCGGGGCTGCCGGAGCTGCGCGAGGCCGCCTCCGCCTGGCTCGACCGCCGCTTCGGCGTCGCGGTCGACCCGGACACCGAGATCGTCCCGACGTACGGCGCCAAGGAGGCGATCTTCTCGTTCGCCGAGGTGCTCGACGTGCGCGAGGGCGCCGTCGTCTACTGCGAGCCCGCGTACCCGGTCTACGAGCGCGGCGCGCTCTTCGCGGGTGCGCGCGTGCGGACGCTGCCGCTGCGGCGCGACCGCGGCTTCCTCCCCGACCTGCGCGAGCTGGACGACGACGTCGCGCTCGTCTGGGTCAACTACCCGCACAACCCGACCGGCGCAGCCGCACCGCTCTCCTTCTTCGAGGAGCTCGCCGAGGCCGCCGAGCGGCACGACTTCGTGATCGGGTCGGACGAGGCCTACAGCGAGCTCTGGTTCGACGAGCCGCCGGTCTCCGCGCTGCAGGTCGCGGACCGCTCGCGCGTCGTGGTCTTCCAGACGCTCTCGAAGCGCTCGTCGATGACCGGTTACCGGAGCGGCTTCGTCGCCGGCCCGCCGGAGATCGTCGCGGCGCTCAAGCAGTTCCGGCCGAGCGTCGGCACGGCGCCGCAGGAGTTCGTCCAGCGCGCGTCGGTCGTCGCCTGGAACGACGAGCGGCACGTCGAGGAGACGCGCGCGCGCTACGCGGCGAAGCGCGACGTGATGATCCCGGCGCTCGAGGGCCGCGGCTGGGAGATCGTCGCGAGCGGCGCGACCATGTACCTCTGGGTGGCGGTCCCCGACACGGACGAGGTCGTCGGCGCGCTGCTGGAGCGCGGCATCGTCGTCTCGCCCGGTTGGTTCTTCGGCCCGAGCGGGGCCGGCTACGTCCGCTTCGCGCTCGTCCCCACGCTCGAGGAGTGCGAGCGCGCGGCCACGATCCTGGAGGAGCTGTGAGCGTCGAGGACACGATCGCCGCGCTCGACCGCGGCGAGATCCGGGTCGCCGAGAAGGTCGACGGCGAGTGGACGGTCAACGAGGAGGCGAAGGCCGCGATCCTCGAGTACTTCCGCATCCGCAAGGTCGAGCCGATCGAGGTCGGCCCGTTCGAGTACCTGGACAAGATCCCGCTCAAGCGCGTCGACCCCGCGGACGGCGTCCGCGTCGTCCCGCCGGCGGCGGCGCGCTACGGCTCGTACCTCTCGCGCGGGGTCGTGATGATGCCGAGCTACGTCAACATCGGCGCCTGGGTCGGCCCGAACTCGATGGTCGACACGTGGGCGACCGTCGGCTCGTGCGCGCAGATCGGCGCCGACGTCCACCTCGCCGGCGGCGTCGGGATCGGCGGCGTCCTCGAGCCCGTGCAGGCGCGGCCGGTGATCGTCGAGGACGGCGCCTTCCTCGGCTCGCGCTGCATCGTCACCGAGGGCGTGCTCGTCGGCGAGCGCGCAGTGCTCGCGCCGAACGTCTCGCTGACGGCGTCGGTGCCGGTGATCGACGTCACCGGCACCGAGCCCGTCGAGCATCGCGGCTACGTCCCGCCGCGGGCCGTCGTCGTGCCGGGAACCCGTGCGAAGGAGTTCCCGGCCGGCACGTATCAGGTCGCCTGCGCGCTGATCATCGGGTGGCGCAGCGAGCAGACCGACCTGAAGACGAGCCTCAACGACGTGCTCCGCGAGTTCGAGATCGGGACGTAGGAGCGCCTACTTCGTGTCGCCGCCGACGGCGGCGTTCGCCTGCTGCGAGAGCTGCAGGTGGGTCTTGAGCATCGGCAGCTCCTGCTTCGCGTCGCCGACGATCTGGGCGTTGCAGCCCAGTTTCACCTCGTCGTTCGTCTCCTGGATGTCCTGGTGGTGGTCGTAGACCTCGAGCGACGTGTACCAGGTGTCGAACGTCGAGCCCGAGAGCGAGTTGACGATGTTCAGCTCCCAGACCTCGCTCGGCGTCGGCGTCGCCTCGAGCTTGATGCCGTACTTCTTCGCGAGCTTGTTCGCGTCGACGAGCGACTTCGTGTGATCGGACTGGAGCCGCTTGCCGAGCGCCTGGACGGTGGTGTTGGCGGACTTCTGCTGTGCCATCCTGCCGCCGTCGATCTCGAAGACGTCGCCTTGCGCGGACGTCTTCAGCCAGTTGATGTCCTGGCCGCACGGCTTCGTGGAGACGCTGCTTGCGTGGGTCGCGGCGGTGGCGCCGGCTGCCGCGATCGCCCCCGCGGCGGTGAGCGCCGCGAGGGCCGCGAAGCGGGTTCTGAGACTCATCGGTTCCTCCTTGTCATTTGCAAACAAGAAGGCTCCTACCGGTCTCGCTGCCTGTTACACCGGCTCGGCCGGCCCCGTCAGCCAGGCGCGGTCGCCGTCGAGCCGCACGTGGAGGTCGCCGCCCGGGAAGTGGACGACGACGTCGCCGGTGCCATAGGACGCCGCCGCCACCGCGATCGCGCTCGAGCCGGAGGCGGTCGTCTCCCCCACGCCGCGCTCCCACACGCGGGCGGTCGCCTCTCCCGGGCCGTCGCGGCGAGCGACCTGGACGTTCGTCCGCTGCGGGAAGCGTGGGTGCGTCTCGAGCAGCGGGCCGAGCTCGGCGATCCGGGCCGGGTCGTCGAAGACGACGGCGTGCGGGTTCCCGACGGAGACGGGCGTCAGCTCGATCCCGTCCACGAGCTCGGGCTCGCCGACGACGACCGGGCCGAGCGCCGACTCGTACTCGCCGCTCGCGAGCCGGTGCACGGGGACGGTCAGCGGCCCGACGTGGACACGGGCGACGTCCCCGCCGGTGCGCTCCATCAGCCACGCGCCGGCGATGCGCGTCCCGTTGCCGGACATCTCGGCGCGGGAGCCGTCGGTGTTCAGGATCCCGATCGTGATGTCGTCGCCGTCGATCGCGAGGATCTCGAGGACGCCGTCGGTGCCGGTCGCGTCGACACCGCGGCCGTCGCCCTCATGGACGATGTAGACGTTCCCGTGTGCGTGCCAGCGCGACGATCTCATCGGCGATCTCCCCCGGAGGGCGGTCTCCGGCGACCATAACGACGCCCTCCAGCCGCCGCATCCACTTCCGCTGGTAGGCGGCGTAGCGGCGGGTGCGGGCGGCGATCGTCGCGATCGCCTCCTCGCGCGCGAGGGCCGCCACCTCGTCCAGGCCGATCGTCTTCCGGGCGGTCTCCGAGAGCGGCTGCGCGAGCGCGGCCCGCACCTCGGCCTCGACCCCGGAGTCGAACATCGCGCGCGTCCGCCGGTCGATCCGCTCCTCGAGCACGTGCTTCGGCACCTCGAGGCCGACGACGAGCGTCTCGTGGCGCCACGCGCCGCGGAAGAGGCGCTCCTCGCCGGGCGCGAGCGAGCCGCCGGCCTCCGCAAGCTCGAGCGCGCGGACGACGCGGCGCCGGTCGTTCGGGTGGACACGCTCGGCGGCCGCCGGGTCGAGCTCGGCGAGGCGCTCGTGCGCAGCCTCGCCGCCCACCTCGGCGTAGAAGGCGTCCCAGCGCTCGCGCGCGCCCGGCGGAGGCGCGGGCGGCAAATCGAGCTCCGCCAGCGCGGCGCGGAAGTAGAGGCCCGTGCCGCCGGCGACGATCGGCGTCATGCCGGCGCCGAGGATCTCGTCGATCGCCGCGTGCGCGAGCGGCGCGTACTCGCCCACGGACGCGGTGTGCGAGAGCGGCCACAAGCCGACGAGCCGCTCCGGGGACGGCGAGCGGTTCGTGAGGATCTCGAGGCCGTCGTAGACCTGGAACGCGTCGGCCGAGACGACCTCCGCCGCGATTCGCTCGGCGACGGCCGCGGCGACGGCG
>JAFAIV010000263.1 GCA_019236545.1 Actinomycetota bacterium
CGACCCGTCTTCGCGTCGAGGGCGAATGCGAAGCCGGTGGCGGCGCCGTACACGACACCGTCCGCGTACGTGACGCCGTTCGGGCCGATGCTCTTCTGGTTGTAATCCCGCCGCCAGAGGACGCGCCCCGTGCGCAGATCGCTCGCCCAGACGTTCGAGTCGAGGTCCTGGAGGTAGACGACGCCGTTCGCGATCGCCGGGTCGGCGGCGAAGGTCCCGTAGATGCTGGACGCCGTCAGCGAGGTCGTCCAAGCGACGCCGAGCTGCGAGACGTTCGCCGCGGTGATCGAGCTCCCGTGCGTCACGCGCGTATTCGCGAGGTCACCGTTCGGGAGCGACCAGTCGGGAGCGGCGGCGGCGGATCCCGCGGTGACGGTGACGGTGCGGGTCGCGGCCGGCGCCGAGTCGCGGCCGACGATCCAGCCGACGAAGCCGACCGGGACGAGCAGCAGCACGAACAGCAGCCAGATCCCCACCTCGAGGAACGCCCCCCGCTTCTTGCTCATCAGAAGGGCAGCAGGGCGCGGGAGTACGACGGCTGGTCGAGGTCGTTGCGCGTGACCGCGCGCCGGTCCAGGAGCGCCTTCGCGACGATCACCCCGAAGACGAACCCGAAGACGTGGGCGAAGAAGGCAACGCCGCCGCCGTTCGCCGCCGCGGACGTGAGCCCGAGGCCGCCCTCCACCAGCTGGTAGAGGAACCACAGGCCGAGGTAGACGTAGGCGGAGATCGGGACGACCCAGACGAGGACGAGCGTCTTGATGCGCGCGTTCGGGTAGAGGACGATGAACGCGCCCATGACGGCGGCGATCGCGCCGCTCGCCCCGAGATTCGGGACCTGCGCGCTCGCGGCCGAGCCGAAGAGCAGCGTGATCGCGGTCTGGCCCATCGTCGCCGCGAAGCCGCCCGCGAAGTAGAAGACGAGGTAGCGGAGCCGGCCGAACGCGTCCTCGACGTTCTTCCCGAAGATCGCGAGGAAGAGCATGTTGCCGAGGATGTGGTCCCAGCTCCCGTGCATGAACATCGACGTGATCCAGGCCACTCCCCACGGCTCCGGCGCCTTGCACGCGTTGTCGACGGCGCACGGGTAGAACGAGGCGTGGAAGACCGCCGAGTTCAGGTGCGGCAGCTCGTAGAAGATCCAGACCGCGAAGTTCGCGACGATCAGCGAGACGTTGACGAGCGGGAAGCGCCTTGCGCGGAGTCCGTCCGAGAGAGGAAGCATGGCGCCAGCATCGGGGACGCCTCTGCCACGGCGCTGCCATCCGCAGGCCCGCCTGCTGCCAGGCGGGCCTGCGGGGCGTTTCGACTAGGCCGACTGCGCGAGCTTGAACTCGTTCACGAGCCGGTCGAGCTCCTCGGCCGTGCGCGCCAGGCTCTCGGCCGACGCCGCGATCTCCTGCGTCGACGCGGACGTCTGCTGCGTCGAGGCGGAGACCTGCTCGGTCGACGCGGACGACTGCTCCGCGACCGAGGCGACCTCGCCCATGTTCGTGCTCATGCGCTCGGACGCGGTCAGGATCGCGTCGATCGAGCCGGCGATCTCCTGGATCCGGGCGTTGACGTCGCCGACCGCGTCGCCGATCTGGACGAAGGCGGTGCGCGCCTCGTCCACGACCTCGACGCCCTGCTCGGCGAGCTTCGCGCCGTCCTCGACCGTCTCGAGCGTGCCCTGCGTCTCCGACTGGATCTCGCCGATCAGCTGCGCGATCGAGGCGGCCGCCTGCTGCGACTCCTCGGCGAGCTTCCTGACCTCCTCGGCGACGACGGCGAAGCCGCGGCCCTGCTCGCCTGCGCGGGCGGCCTCGATCGCGGCGTTGAGCGCGAGGAGGTTCGTCTGGCCGGCGATGCCGGTGATCGTCTCCACGATGCCGCCGATCTGCTCCGACTTGGAGCCGAGCGCGCGCATCGCCTCGGTCACCGCGGCGGACGACTCGTTGACGGACTGCATCGCCGTCGTCGCCCGCTCCACCGCGGCCATGCCCTCCTCGGACAGGGCGCGGGCCTGGTCGGCCGCGGACGCGGTCTGCTTCGCGCCCTCGGCGCCGGACCGGGCGGCCTCTACGACCTCCTCGGTCATGTCGCGCGCCTCGCCGACGATGTGCACCTGGCGCTCGGCTCCCGCGGCGACGTCGCCGACTGCGCGGGCGATCTCGTCCACGGCGCGGCCGGTCTCCTGCGAGGTCGAGGCCATCTGCTGCGACGCGCCGGCGATCGTGCCGGCAGTCGTCGAGAGCCGGCCGACGATGTCGCGGATGTTCTCGATCATCGTCTGGACGGCCGCCGCCATCGCGCCGATCTCGTCCTTCGAGTCGACGTCGACGTCGACCGTCAGGTCGCCGCTGGCGGCGGTCTCGGCGGCGCGCTGCACCTTCACGAGCGGCCGTCGGATCGTGCGCGCGATCAGGAACGCGAGCCCTGCGGCGAGCAGGACCGCGATGCCGCCGACGATCAGGGAGAGCAGCTGCGTCGAGGAGCGGGTCGAGTCGAACGTGGCGATCTTGCCGGTGACCTCCTGGTGCGCCTGGCTCTCGTAGCCGATGATCGCGGCCTTGAGCTTGTTGTACGCCGGCACCGACTGGCCCCAGCCGAGGTTGACCGCGGCCTTGTAGTCGTGGCGCTGGACGGCCGCCCACTCGAGCGAGTCCGCCCTGAGCCAGTTGTCGAACTTGGCCGAGACCACTGCGATCGAGGCCCGGTCCTGGTCGTCCGTGGAGAGGGAGTTCAGCTTCGTGAGCTCGGTGCGGACGACATCCGTGCTCTTCACGAAGCCGGCGCGGCTCGCGCCGTGGTCGAGGAGGTACGTCGTCTCCCAGGCGAGCGAGGTGGCGACGTCGAACTTGATCTCGGCCGCCGTGTTGTACTTCGGCGTCGAGATGTCGGTGATGCTGTGCGCCGCCGACGAGAGCGTCCCGAACCCGCGGATCGACAGGGCGACCACGGTGATCAGCAATGCGACGACGAGCCCGAAGCTGAAGTACAGCTTCCGGGAGATGGGCAGGCTCCTGAGAAAGGTCATGGGCCGGTGTTCGGGTCTCGTTAAGCCCTCATGCATGGCAAGTAGTCGCCATTCGGCGCTGGCACACTGGGGCGCCTCGTGCTGAAGCTCGCCCTCGCCCTGCCGCTCGCACTCCTCTCCGTGCAGGCATTTCACGCCTCGTCACAGCCGCTGACGCCGACGGTGAAGGAGCAGATCATCGCCAGCGACCACTGGCGGCCGAACTGCCCGGTGCCGCTCTCCGGGCTCCGGCTCGTCTCGCTGACGTACTGGGGCTGGGATGGGAAGCCGCACACCGGGCGGCTCGTCGTCAATGCCCGCGTCGTGCCGCAGGTCGAGACGATCTTCCGGAAGCTCTACGCGATGCGCTTCCCGATCCGGCACATGCTCCCGTCGGACACGTACGGCCGGGCCGGCCAGCTCCCGCGGGACGGCGACGTCACGGCGTCGATGGAGTGCCGCCAGGCGGTCGCCTCGCCCTGCAACGGCTACAAGGTCACCGGCACAGGCCACTGGTCGATGCACGCATACGGCGAGGCGATCGACCTCAACCCGGTCGAGAACCCGTACGTCGGCTGCGGCATGACGCGCGACAAGACCGCGCTGTCGTACCTCGACCGCTCACGCGTGCGGAAGGGGATGGTCACGCCCGCCGTCGTCGCGGTATTCCGCTCCGTGGGCTGGGGCTGGGGCGGCTCCTGGACCGGGAGCACGAAGGACTACATGCACTTCTCGGTCAACGGCCACTAGGCCGCGGCCGGAGGCAGCACGACGACCTGCCCGTGCCCGGCCGAGCCGCCGAGCGCGAGGTAGGCGATCGCGTCCTGCGAGATCTGGACGTCCACCATGCGCGCGCCGGCGGGCGCCCGCGCGAGGATCGTGTCCGTGCCGCTGTCCAGGCGCAGCGCGTGCACGGCGTTCCCGGCGATGTAGACGAGGAGGTTCGCGGGGACGTACGCGTCGAGGAGCGGCAGCGCGCCGGGGGCGATGGGCCACGATCGGATCAGCGTCCCGTCGAGGCCGCGGACGTCGATCTGCGGCTTGTCGCTGCGCAGGACGAAGACCTGGCCGCCGTCGAGCGCCGCGGTGGCCGCGTGCGCGTCCGCGACGCGGCCGTAGCGCGCGCCGTGCGCGTGCCACATCGCGATCGACCCGTCGGCGCCGACGGAGACGATGTGCTCGTCGTGGTCGAGGCCGGTCGCGATCACCGGTCCCTGCGCCGCCCAGAGCTCCTTGTTGTTGCCGCTGACGACGCCGCCGAGCTCGGTGCCGTCCGGGAGCAGCCCGTAGTCGGCGAAGAGGCGGAGGTAGAACTGGCCGACGACCGGCCCGAAGAACGGCCCGTTGCCGCCGATGTTCTGCACCTGCTTGAGCACGGTCTCGCCGCCCTTCGCGTCGCCCTTCACGGCCTCGGCCGAGGAGCCGTTCTCGACGATCCAGAGCGCCTTGTCGAGCGAGTTCGAGATGATCCGCGCGCCCATCCCGGGCCGCACCCAGAAGTGGCCGCCGAACTGGCACGTCGGCCCGTTCCCGGCCGTGAGCGCGTTCCCGTGCGGCGACGGCTCGTTGACGACGATCACGAGCGGGCAGCCGCTCCCGATCGGGTCCTCCGCGAGTGCGAGGATGTCCTGGTCGAGCGAGAACGCGACGATCCGGTGGCCGACCGACGCCGTGTAGATCGGCGCGATCCGGCCTGCTGCGTGCGCCGACGTGACGGCGAGCGCAGCGACCGCGACGACGAGGGCGACGCCGCGCCTCACCGAGCGAAATGCTCCCAGACGTTCAGCGCCACGCGGTCGAGCGCGTCGCGCTCCGACGCGGGCAGCCCCAGATCTCCGTAGCGCACCGTCTTCATGAATCCCGTGTTCCCCCAGGAGAAGACCTCGCCGCGGCCGGTCCTCGCGTAGGCGATGTCGATCTGCTGCGGCTTCTTCCATGACGGCTCGTACGGGATCGGCCGCGAGCCGAGCCAGGCGTTCGGGCTCTCCGGGTTCTTCGGCGTGAAAGGCGGCACCGTCGCCGTCGCGAGGACGACCGTCCCCGGCGGCGAGAGGGCCGGATCGACGGTGTCGACCTCGCCGTCCGCGAGCCCGAACGGGTCGCCGTCCTTCAGATCGGTGCCCGCGAACGCCCACGGCAGCGCCTCGACCGCGCCCGGCGCGAGGCTGTACAGCGGGCGGATCGAGTGCGGCCAGCAGCAGGTGCGGAACCCGTTCACCGCCAGCGCGAAGTCAGACCGCGTCGGCGTGCGGTAGCGGTACGACCGCCGCCAGACGTGGTCGCCGACGATCTGTGCCTGGCCGTAGAACGAGTTCCCCTGCAGGAAGTAGAGGTGCCCGCCGTCGTCGCGGTAGCGCATCACCTTCGCGTAGGTCGCGTCCTCGTAGTACTCGGTGTGGCCCGCGAAGACGACCTCGGCGTACTTCGCCAGAACCGAGGCGGGGAGGCGGCCGAGCTCGACGTCGGTCACGTGCTGCGCGGTGAGACGGTGGACGGCGAGCCACTCCGCGAACGCCGACTGGCTCTGCGGGTTGGGCGGGAGGCCCTCGCCGGACGGGTCCTTGGCGGGCGGCTCAAAGGGGCCGTAGAGCGGGACGACGGGAGTCCGCGGGTGCGCATACCAGCTGTCGACCTGCCCGTTGCGGTTCCCGTCGAACATGTCGTACGCGCGCCAGGTCAGGTACGGGTAGACGACGAGGGCGGTGTGCGGCGGCGGGTCGTCGAGCGACCAGTCGGGCTGGTGGACGACGAGCGGGAAGTGCGTCACGTCCGGGCCGGCCTGCGCGCGCAGGAGCCAGACCCCGCCGTGCGGGACGTCCGGCACGCGGTACAGCGACTCGCCGTTCCCGACCCGGGTCGCGCCGATGCCGACGCCGTCGACGTCGTCCGAGGGGACGAGGTCGAGCGTGACCTTGCCGGCATGGTCGGTGTCGACGTTCACCGGCACGTCCTCGCCGGCCGAGACGCCGACGGCCGTGCGCGCGTAGAGCGAGATCAGGCGCAGGTGCGCGAGCACGGCATCGCGCGAGCAGGCGCCGGTGCGCGGGTCGCAGACGCGCAGGACGTACGAGCCGGTCGGGTAGCGCGTGCCGCCGCTCTGGAGGCCGTTCCAGCGGACGGTGGTCGTCCTGCCGCGGGCGGGCGGGAGCGGCAGGAGGGTCGGGTTGCGGGAGTCCGGGTTGAGGCGGAGCGCGAGCTGCTCGCCCGGCGTCGTCCGCACCCGGATCGTGACGACGTCGTCGCGGCCGTCGCCGTCGGGCGAGAAGGTGACGCGCCGGAAGCCGCCGCCGACGGTGTCCGAGGCGACGTGGGCCGGTCCCGCCGCCAGCAGGACGGGCGCGAACGGCGTCGGCGAGCCCGCCGCGGAGGACGCGAGGACGAGTGAGAGCGCCGCCGCCGCCGGCACGAGCGAGAGGGCGGTCGTGCGCCGCATTCCGGCGCACGATAGCCCTCCGACCCGTCGGCGCTACGCGACTGCCGCGCCCTCGGGCTCCGGCGCCGGAACCGCGCGCGGTGGCGGCACGACGAGCACGGGGGAGTGCGCGTAGTGCGTCAGCCCGCGGGCGACACTGCCGAGCAGCGCGGCCGCGATGCCGCTGTGGCCGTGCGTCCCGACCACGATCAGGTCGGCGCCGACGTCCTCGGCGGCGTGCGCGATCAGCAGCGGGATGTCGCTGCCGCCGGAGCGGATCTCCAGCTCGGCGTCGAAGCCTGCCGCGCGCAGATCCTCGACCTGCTTCTCGATCTTGCCGCGGATGTCGGGCTCGTCCGCGAGCATCGGTGCGCCGCCGAAGCGGCCGCGGAGCAGCTCGTTCGCGTGCACGGCCACGATCTTGGAGTGGTGCGTGCGCGCGAGCGACTTGACGGTCTCGAGCGCGCGGTCCGCGAGCTCCGAGCCGTCGGTTGCCCAGGCGATCGTCTCGAACATGTCGTTTTCCTCCTCGGTCAATCCGTGCACCGAGGATGCGGCGCGGCCGCCTGGGCGGCATCCGTCGCAGCCCCGATCGCGCGGGCCGGAACTACCGACCCGCGCGACCGGGAGAACCCCTCTAGATCTGGGCCGCCGGCGCCGCGCCGGAGGCGTCGAAGCCGGCCTCGATGCGCGCCAGCTCCTCCTCCGAGCCCTCGGAGACCGGGCCTTTGAACCACTTCCGCGCCGAGACGAGCCACCAGCCGCCGGCGAGGACGAGCACCGCCGCGACCGTGAGCGGCGCGTAGTTGACGACGTTCCAGTCGAAGCCGGAGTGCCACGGGATCCCCGTCGGCGTGATCGGCATCATGAACAGGATCACGATCAGGACGACCCACGCGAACGCGAGCGGGTTGATCCACTTGTAGTTCGACCCGAGCGACCACGCGCCGGCCTGGAACGAGTCGCCGGCCCGCCAGCGCAGGTAGATCGGCGTGGCGTACGCGATGTAGAGGCCGATCACCGCGATCGAGGTGCCGACGAGGTAGCCGACCGTGTTGTTCCAGTACGTCGGCAGCATCAGCAGCCACGAGAGGGCGGCGATCCCGATCACCGCGTTCACCGGCACGCGGTGCGTCTTCGACACCTTGCGGAAGATCGTCCGCCCGCCCGGCACCGCGCCGTCGCGGGAGAACGCGAACATCATCCGGGAGGCGGCCGTGACCGAGGCGAGCCCGCAGAAGAACTGCGCGACGCACGCGATCAGGAGCAGCGCCTCCGCCCAGCGGGTGCTGAGGCCGTGCTGCCAGATGTAGGTCACGGCGTAGCCGCCGGCGCCGATCGTCCCCTTCTCGTCCGGGACGGCGAACGTGACGGCGACGAGGAGGATGAAGCCGAAGATCACCGACATCACGACCGACATGACGACGCCCCACGCGGCCGTACGGGAGGCCCGCCGCGTCTCCTCGCTCATGTGCGCGGACGCGTCGTAGCCGGTGTACGTGTACTGCGCCATCAGGAGCCCGAGGCCGAAGACAAACCAGAAGGTGAGGCTCGAGAAGTTCGACCCGGCGAAGCCCGAGTTGTTGATCGTGTGGGCGAAGACGAAGTGCGCCGACTGGTGGTGCGTCGGCACGATCAGGCACGCGAACACGATCACGAGCACGCCGAGCATGTGCCACCACGCGGAGATCGAGTTGATCAGCGCGAGCAGCCGGACCCCGTTCAGGTTCAGCAGGAGGTGGGCCGCCATGATCGCCGTGAAGGTCAGGAACACCGTGTGCTTGCCGGTGTCCACGCTCGGGAACCAGAGGCTCATCAGCGACGTCCAGAAGATCGCCGCGCCGTAGTCGATCGCGGCGGTGACGCCGATCTGGCCGATCAGGTTGAACCAGCCGGTGAACCAGCCCCACGCGGGCGAGCCGAGCTTCGAGGCCCAGTAGTAGAGCGCCCCCGCCGTGGGCATCGCCGACGCCACCTCGGCCATCCCGAGCGCGACGAGCGTCACGAAGAAGCCGACGAGCAGCCAGCCCCACGTGATCGCCACCGGGCCGCCGTACTGGAAGCCGATGTAGTACGACGTCAGGCAGCCGGCGAGGATCGAGATGATCGTGAACGAGATGGCGAAGTTCGAGAACCCGCCCATCTCCCGGTACAGGACCTGCGCGTAGCCCAGCTTGTGGAGCAGTTGCTCGTCGTCGTCGCGAGCGGCGACTCCGGGTGTGCCCGAGCTCATTGGCCCTCCTTGTCGACCAGGGTCGTACCGCGAAGCTAACGGCATGGTCCGGACGTTGCAATCGGCTCGGTGTAGTGTCGAAGGCGTGTTGACCCTGGACGAGCTGCGGGCCGACGTCGCGAGCGGCGCCGTCGACACGGTGATCGCGGCGTTCACCGACATGCAGGGGCGCCTGATGGGGAAGCGGCTCGACGCCGAGTTCTTCCTCGGCGAACAGGAGGCCGGCCACTCCGGCGAGGGCTGCAACTACCTGCTCGCGCTCGAGATGGAGATGGATCCCGTGCCCGGCTACGCGATCGCGAGCTGGGAGCGCGGCTATGGCGATTTCGCGCTCGTCCCGGACATGTCGACGCTGCGCCGGATCCCGTGGCACGAGGCGACCGCGATGGTGCAGTGCGACGTCCAGTGGCACGACGGCTCGCCGGTGGCGCCGTCGCCGCGGCAGGTTCTGAAGGCGCAGGTCGAGAAGGCGCGCGGGATGGGCTTCGAGCCGATGTTCGGCTCCGAGCTCGAGTTCTTCCTCTTCCGCGAGAGCTACCTCGAGGCGCACGCCAAGCACTACCACGACCTGACGCCGTCGGTGCCGTACATCCTCGACTACCACATCCTCGCCGCGAGCTTCGACGAGCCGTTCCTGCGCGAGGTGCGGACGTCGATGAAGGCCGCCGGGATGGTCGTCGAGTCCTCGAAGGGCGAGGCGTGGGCCGGGCAGCACGAGATCAACTTCAAGTTCGCGGACGCGCTGCGCGCCGCGGACGACCACGTCGTCTACAAGACCGGAATCAAGGAGATCGCGTTCCAGCGCGGCTGCTCCGTCACGTTCATGGCGAAGCCGCACCACGAGTGGGTCGGCTCCTCCTGCCACATCCACTCCTCGCTCTGGCGCGACGGCAAGAACGCGTTCGCGGACGAGTCGCCGGAGTTCCGGAGCTACCTCGCCGGGCAGATCGCCTGCCTCGCCGACCTCGCGGTCTTCGTCGCGCCGGTCGTCAACTCGTACAAGCGCTTCGCCGCCGGCTCGTGGGCGCCGACGACGCTCGCCTGGGGCCATGACAACCGCACCTGCGGCTTCCGCGTCGTCGGGCACGGCTCGTCGGTGCGGCCGGAGACGCGGATCCCCGGCGCCGACGCGAACCCGTACCTCGCGTTCGCCGCGCTGCTGGCCGCGGGCCTCTACGGGATCGAGCAGGGCCTCGAGCTCGGGCCGGCGCTCGAGGGCAACGCGTACGTCTCCGACGCCGAGCGGTTCCCGCACGCGCTGCGCGAGGCGATCGCGCGCCTGGAGCGGAGCGAGCTCGCGCGCCGGCTCCTCGGCGACGAGGTCGTCGACCACTACCTCAACTACGCGCGCACCGAGCAGGAGCTGTTCGACAAGGTCGTGACCGGCTACGAGCGGGAGCGGATGTTCGAGCGTGGGTAGGCCGGTCATCGGCATCACGACCTACGTCGAGCCCGCGTCCTGGGGCGCGTGGCACCTGGAAGCCGCGCTCGTCCCGTACGACTACGTGCGCGCAGTGGAGCGCGCGGGCGGCCGTGCGCTCCTCGTCCCGCCGGACCCCGACGGGGTGGAGGAGGTCCTCGACCGGCTCGACGGGCTCGTCTTCTCAGGCGGGAACGACATGGAGCCGGACACGTACGGCGCCGACGCGCACCCCGCGACGAACGGCACGAACCCCTCGCGCGACCGCGGCGAGCTCGCGCTGCTGACGGCGGCGCTCGAGCGCGACCTGCCGGTGCTCGCGATCTGCCGCGGCTTCGAGGTGCTCAACGTCGCGCGCGGCGGCGACCTCGTCCAGCACCTGCCCGACGTCGTCGGCCACGAGGAGCACCGCGCCGTGGTCGGGGAGTTCTCGGAGCACGACGTCCGCGTCGACCCGTCGTCGCGGCTCGGCGCGGTCGCCGGCCCGGTGAAGTCGCACCACCACCAGGCGCTCGGCCGGGTCGGCGCGGGCCTGCGCGAGGTCGCGTGGGCCGAGGACGGGACGGTCGAGGCGGTCGAGGACCCCCAGAAGCCGTTCGTCGTCGGCGTCCTCTGGCATCCCGAGGCCGGTGAGGACCAGCGCCTCTTCGAGCAGCTCGTCGAGGCGGCGCGGAACCGGTGACGACCGTCCTCAACCCGGCGACCGAGGAGGTCATCGCCGAGCTCGAGTCGGCCGGCGTCGAGGAGACGGACGCCGCCGTCGCGCGCGCGAGGGCCGCCTTCCCCGCCTGGCGCGCCGTCGCGCCGGCCGACCGAGCTCGCCTGCTGCGGCGGCTGGCGACGCTCGTCGAGGAGCACCACGAGGAGCTCTCGCAGATCGAGTCCGCCAACGTCGGCAAGCCGATCTCCGGCGCGCGCGGCGAGGTCGGGATGGTCGCACAGGTCTTCCACTTCTACGCGGGCGCGGTCGACAAGCACCACGGCGAGACGATCCCTGTCGCGGGCGGAATCGACATGACGTTCCGCGAGCCGCTCGGCGTCGTCGGGCTGATCGTCCCCTGGAACTTCCCGCTCAACATCTCGTCCTGGAAGCTCGGGCCGGCGCTCGCGTGCGGCAACACCGTCGTCCTCAAGCCAGCCGAGCTGACGCCGCTCTCCGCGCTGCGGCTCGCCGAGCTCGCGCTCGAGGCGGGGATCCCCGAGGGCGTCGTCAACGTCGTCGTCGGCAAGGGCTCGGTCGCCGGCCAGCGGCTGATCGAGCACCCGGACGTGGCGAAGATCGGCTTCACCGGCTCGACCGAGGTCGGCCAGCAGGTGATGCGCGGCGCCGCCGGGACGATCAAGCGCGTCACGCTGGAGCTCGGAGGGAAGTCGGCGAACGTCGTCTTTGCGGACGCCGACCTCGAGCGCGCGGCCGCGGCCGCGCCGTACGCCGTCTTCGACAACGCGGGCCAGGACTGCTGCGCCCGCTCGCGGATCCTCGTCGAGGCGAGCGTCTACGACCGCTTCGCCGAGCTGCTCGTCGAGGCCACGCGCAAGCTTCGCGTCGGCGACCCGCGCGACGAGGCGACCGAGATGGGGCCGCTCGTCTCGGCGGCCCACCGCGAGACGGTCGCGTCGTTCGTCGATGGCGAGCCGCTCTTCCGGGGCGACGCGCCGGACGGGCCGGGGTTCTGGTATCCGGCGACGCTCGTCGAGGCGCGCCCGGACGACCGGATCGCCCGCGAGGAGGTCTTCGGCCCGGTCGCCGCGCTCATCCCGTTCCGAGACGAGGAGGAGGCCGTCCGGATCGCCAACGACTCCGACTACGGCCTCTCGGGCTCGATCTGGACGGAGAACGGCGGCCGCGCGCTGCGCGTCGCCCGCGCGATCGAGACCGGCGTCCTCTCGATCAACTCGAACTCGTCCGTGCGCGTCTCGACGCCGTTCGGCGGCTTCAAGCAGAGCGGCTTCGGCCGTGAGCTCGGCATGCACGCGCTCGAGGGCTACAGCGAGATCAAGAACGTCTACTACTCGACGGAGGGCTGATGGGGAGGCTCCAGGACAAGGTCTGCGTGATCACGGGCGCCGGCGGCGGCATGGGCGAGGAGGCGGCCCGGGTCTTCTCCGCCGAAGGCGCCAAGGTCGTCGTCGCCGACGTCGACGCCGCGGCCGCCGAGCGCGTCGCGGGCGAGGTCGGCGGGCTCGGCGTGCAGGTGGACGTCGCCGAGGAGTCGTCGGTGGAGGCGATGTACGCCGCCGCCGCGGAGCTCTACGGCGGCATCGACGTCCTCTACAACAACGCCGGCATCTCGCCGGCGGACGACGACTCCGTCCTGACGACGAGCCTCGAGGCTTGGGAGCGGGTGCAGGCGGTCAACACGCGCGGCGTCTTCCTCTGCTGCAAGCACGGCATCCCGTACCTGCTCCAGCGGGGCGGCGGTTCGGTGATCAACGTCGCGTCGTTCGTCGCGCTCGTCGGCGCCGCGACCTCGCAGATCTCGTACACGGCCTCCAAGGGCGCGGTGCTCTCGCTGAGCAAGGAGCTCGGCGTCCAGTTCGCGCGCCAGGGCGTTCGGGTCAACGCGCTCTGCCCAGGCCCGGTCGAGACCCCGCTGCTGCTGCGGATCTGGAGCGAGACGCCCGGAGCGGCGGAGCGCCGCCTCGTCCACGTCCCGATGGGCCGGATGGCGAAGCCACGCGAGATCGTCAACGCGGCCCTCTTCCTCGCGAGCGACGAGGCGAGCTACGTGAACGCGGCGACGTTCGTCGTCGACGGCGGGCTGACCGCCGCGTACGTGACTCCCGAGTAGCCGGGACAACGAGGGCCTGGCGCACCTTCCGGATCTGCCGCGGCGCGCGTCAGCCCCGGTCGCTCGCGTACGCGTACAGCCGCCGCGGCCCGTCGATCCCCTTCAGCTCGCGGACGCCACGATCCGCGAAGGAGAGGAGCGCGCCGGCGGCGAGCACCTTCGTCGGCTCCGAGACGAGGATCTCGCCCGGCCCGGCCTCTCCCGCCACCCGCGCGGTCTCGTGGACGGCGATCCCGCGGACGCCCTTCGCGGTCAGCTCGACCTCGCCCACGTGGATGCCGATCCGGGTCGGCATCTCCAGCCGCTCGGCGGCGTCGCGGATCGCGACCGCGCACTCCAGCGCCCGCGCGGCGCCGTCGAACAGCGCGAAGATCCCGTCTCCGGCCGCGTCGACTTCGCGGCCCTTGAAGCGGTCGAGCTGCGAGCGGATCGCTTCGAGATAGACGGAGATCCGCCGCGTCCACTCGGCGTCGCCGACCCGCGAGGCCTCGCCGGTGGAGCCGACGAGGTCGGTCATCAGCAGCCCCGCGAGCACGCGCTCGTGGGCGCGGTTCCTGAACCCCGTCCACGACTCGAGCCCCGACCAGTCGATCGAGACCAGATCCTCGTCGCCGATCACCCAGGCGTCGTGCCCCGGCGGCACGTCGTAGACCTCGTGCGGGCCGACCTCGAAGCGGGTGCCGTCGCGGAGCTCGACACCGAGCAGCCCAGAGAGCACGACGCCGACGTGTCGGGCCTGGCACCAGTCCGTGCCTACGAGCGGCTGGATGTCCTTCGACCACCGCCAGCCGGGCGGATGCGTGAGGTAGCCGACCGTGAAGTCGCCGATCTCGACGAGCTGCTGTAGGACGCCGCCCTCGGTCAGGCGCGTGTCCGGCTCGTCGAGGCTCTTCCGGTACGGGCCGGCCACGGGAGGATCCTCGCCCTCCGGCCCGGCCCGCGCAACGCCTCTAGCGGTTGCGCGGGTTCCGGCGCGGGCGGCGCGTGACAGGCTTCCAGGAGAGGCGCCGCTTGGCGACGCCGGCCTGCACCATCAGCAGCGCTGCGCTGCTCGCGACCAGCATCGTGATCAGGGTCTGGGTGGCTTGCACTCGAACCTCCTTTCGGAGACAAGAGTCGCGGCGGCCGCTGCCACGCCGCTGCCAGGCCCTGCCGGAGCGCTGCCGCGGAGCTAGTTGCCGACGACCTGGACGAGCCAGCGCCGGTCGCGCGGGCGGTCCAGCTCGATGAAGAGGACCCGCTGCCACGTGCCGAGCTGCAGCTCGCCCTCGCGGATCGGGATCGACTCGCCGGCGGTGCCGAGCAGCATCGCCATGCAGTGCGAGTGCCCGTTGCCCTGGTCCATGTCCTCGGGGCAGATGTTCTCCGTGCGGCGGTCCCAGTCGTCGTGTGCGTAGTACGAGTCGTGCGGGACGAGCTTGCGCAGCAGGTTCCCGAAGTCCTCGAGAAAGCCGCTCTCCAGCTCGTTGACGCGGACGCAGCAGGTCGTGTGCGGCGAGTAGACGCACGCGATGCCGTCCTGGATGCCGGTCTCGCGGACGAACGCCGTCACCTCGTCGGTGATGTCGGTGACGGTGAGGCCGCCGGCGGTGCGGAGGCGCGTCTCCTGCTGCATGACCTTCATGGCGCTGTCCATTGTGGCCGATTCGCCGGGCGGGACAACGGGCGAACTGCGAATCTCAGGAGACCCTGATGCTGACGGCGCCCGCGGATCTCGACCTCGACGAGCTCGCCGCGCTCCTCGAGCGCGGCTGGGGGCTCGACGTCGACGGGCTCGAGTACCTGCCGGTCGGGTTCGGCAGCCATCACTGGCGAGCCGCCGGGCATTTCGTCACCGTGGACGAGCTCGACGCGGGCCACCGGGTGGCCGACGACCCGTTCGACGCGCTCGCCCGTGCCTTCGCGACGGCCGCGTGGCTCGACCTCGACTTCGTCGTCGCGCCGATCCCGGACGCCGAGGGCCGGGTGCTCCGGCGGCTCGGCTCACGCTTCGCCGTCGCCGTCCTGCCGTGGGTCGACGGCGAGTCGTTCGACTGGGGCTACTGGGACACCGACGAGACGCGGAGCGAGATGCTGGCGCTGCTCGACCGGCTCCACGCGGCGAGCGTCCCGGACGGGCTGCCGCGCCGCGAGTCGTTCGGGATCCCGTCGCGCGACGCGCTCGAGACCGCCCTCCGCGACCTCGGCCGCGAGTGGACGGGGGGCCCGTTCGCCGAGCGGGCGCGGGAGCTGCTGGCGCGGCACGCGGATCTCGTCCGCGAGCGCCTGCGAGAGTACGACGAGCGCGTCGCCCGCGCGCCGCGGGACGGCTGGGTGCTGACGCACGGCGAGCCGCACCGCGGCAATGCGATGCGCGCGCGGGACGGCCGGCTCCTGCTCGTCGACTGGGACACGACGCTCGTCGCGCCGCGCGAGCGCGACCTCTGGTTCGTCGTCGGCCGCGACCCGCGCGGCACGGGCGCCGACCCGGAGCTCCTCGACCTCTACGGGCGTTGGTGGGCGCTCGCCGACCTCGCCGTCTTCACCGGCGTCCTGTACCGCCCGCACGCGGACGACGACCAGACGCGCGCGTCATGGGACAACCTCGTCGAGGACGTCGGCGCGCTCTGACGCGAGCCACGCGGTCGTCCGCCGCCGCAGCACGTCCTCGTCGGTGAGCGCCCACTCGCGCTCGCGCGCGTAGAGCGCCTGCGCGCGCAGGTCCGGGCGGCCGGGCGCGAGCGGCTCCAGCAGCCGCGGGTCGTCGGCCGCCGGCGCGAGCACCTCCGGCGCGAGCGAGCCGTAGAGGTGGAGGAGGTGCGAGCGCGTCGCCGTGTCGAGGCCGTCCGGCCAGGGGACGCGGTCGAGCCCGGCCGCGCCCGGCAGCGGCCGCAGGCGTTCGGACGGGCGGGCGCCGAGGTGGCGCAGCGCGTCGAGCGCGATACGGCGATACGTCGTCAGCTTCCCGCCCGCGACGCTGACCATCCCGGCCGGGCCGGTGGAGAAGACCGTCTCGCGGCGCGCGCTGGCGGTGCCGCCGTCGCCGCCCGGCAAGACGCGGAGGCCGCAGAACGCCGCCCGCACCAGGCTGATGCCCTCGACCGCCTCGCCCGCCTCGCGCAGCACCTGCGCGACGTCGTCCTCCGTCACGCGCGCCGTCTCCGGCTCGCCGTCGTGGAGCGTGTCGGTCGTCCCCAGCAGCAGCTTCCCCTCCCACGGCACGGCGAAGCTGACGCGCACCTTGTCGTGCGGGACGGTCAGCGCCGCGCCCCAGCCGCCGCCGTCGACGACGACGTGGACGCCCTTGCTGAGGCGGACGGACGGGCGCGCCGACTCGTCCTCCAGCCGCCGCACGCGGTCGACC
>JAFAIV010000027.1 GCA_019236545.1 Actinomycetota bacterium
AGCTGTGGGGCGCCGAGACCACCAAGGCCGTCGCCAACTTCCCCGTCTCCGGCGAGCCGATCCCGGCTCCCGTCGCGCGCTGGCTCGGCCGCATCAAGGGCGCAGCCGCGCAGGCGAATGCCGATCTCGGCCTGCTCGACGCCGACAAGGCGGAGCGGATCTCGGCCGCCGCGGCGCGCATCGCCGCGGGCGAGCTCGACGACCAGTTCCCGATCGACGTCTTCCAGACCGGCTCGGGCACCTCCTCGAACATGAACGCGAACGAGGTCATCGCGACGCTTGCCGGTGAAGGGGTCCACGCGAACGACGACGTCAACATGGGCCAGTCGTCGAACGACGTCTTTCCGTCCGCGGTCCACCTCGCCGCGCTCGACGAGATCACGAACGACCTGCTGCCGGCGATGGACAAGCTCGCCGCCTCCCTCGAGTCCAAGGCGCGGGAGTTCGACGACGTCGTCAAGTCCGGGCGCACGCACTGGATGGACGCCGTTCCCGTGACGCTCGGCCAGGAGTTCGCGGGCTACGCGGCGCAGGTCCGCCAGGGCATCGCGCGCGTGAAGGACTCGCTGCCGCGGCTCGGCCAGATCCCGCTCGGCGGCACCGCCACCGGCACGGGCCTCAACACGCACCCGGAGTTCGCGGCGCGCGTCCGCCGCGTCCTCGAGGGCGAGACCGGCCTGACGATCTCGGCGCCGGCCGACCCGTTCGAGGCGCAGGCCGCGCGCGACGGGATCGTCGAGGCGAGCGGCGCCCTGAAGACGGTCGCCGTCTCGCTGACGAAGGTCGCCAACGACATCCGCTACCTCGGCTCAGGCCCGCGCGCCGGCCTCGCGGAGATCTTCCTGCCCGAGCTCCAGAAGGGCAGCTCGATCATGCCGGGAAAGGTGAACCCGGTCATCCCCGAGGTCGTGACGCAGGTCGCCGCACAGGTGATCGGGAACGACACGACGATCGCCGTCGGCGGGATGCAGGGCCACTTCGAGCTGAACGTCTTCGTCCCGCTCATCGCGCGGAACATCCTCGACTCGGTGAAGCTGCTCGCGAGCGCGTGCCGGCTGTTCGCCGAGAAGTGCGTGGACGGGATCGAGGCGAACCGCGAGCAGTGCGAGCGGTACGCGGAGCTGACGCTGTCGGCCGCGACGGCGCTCAACCCGTACATCGGCTACGACGCCGCGACGGAGATCGTCAAGGAGGCGTCGAAGTCGGGCCGGTCGCTCCGGGAGGTCGCGCGCGAGAAGGGCGTCGAGGAGTCGGTCCTCGACGAGGCGCTCGATTACCGGAAGATGGCCAAGCCGCACGGATAACTACCCCTTTCGGGGGACTTACAGGCTCACCCGTTCCGCTGAAAGTGAGACCTCCCAGGGAGAGGGAGGTTCCAGTGGTGCGGCAGGCTGGTCGAAAGGGTCTAATCGCGCTCGCGGCCGCGAGCGTGGCGGCGCTTTCCCTCGTCTCGGCGGCGGGCGCGAGCAAGACGCTGCCGCATTTCGGCGCGCTGAAGACGGTCCACTTCACGCAGACCCCGCTCGGGATCTCGAACAAGCCGGTGACGGTGGTCGTCGAGCTCCAGCAGGACTCCGTCGCCGCCCAGGACGCGAACTCGGCCAGCGGCCTCAACGACCAGCAGCAGTCCCAGTGGGCGAGCCAGCTGCAGCAGAAACAGCAGCAGGTCGCGAGCCAGATCCAGTCCCAGGGCGGTCAGGTGCTCGCGCAGTACCAGTGGGCGTACAACGGGATGAAGGTGCGGATCTCGGCGGCGCAGGCCTACCGGCTGCAATCGCTCCCGGGAGTTGCGGCCGTCTACCCGGTGCAGCTGATGAAGCGGGACAACGTCAACGGCGTCCCGCTGATCGGCGCGCCCGGTGTCTGGGACGGCACCGGCGGCCTCCACGGCGAGCACATGAAGATCGCGATCGTCGACACCGGGATCGACTTCACGCACGCCGACTTCGGCGGCCCCGGCACGGCAGCCGCGTACGCGAATGCCGAGGCCGCGAAGACCGCGAACCCGCAGACCGACCCGACGACGATCGGCTACTGCACGACGACGTTCAACAATGCTGCCGTTCCGTGCTTCGGCCCGAACGCGCCGAAGGTGAAGGGCGGCATCGACCTCGCCGGGGACACGTACAACCCGACGGCCGACAATCCCGACAACGGCAAGCTGCCGGGACCGAACCCGCTCGACTGCGACGGCCACGGCACGCACGTCGCCGGCACGGCCGCGGGCTTCGGCGTCACGTCGAACGGCAAGACGTACGCCGGCTCGTACGACGCCTCCACCGTCAACGCGAACACGTGGAACGTCGGCCCGGGCGTCGCGCCGCAGGCCGACCTCTACGCCGTGAAGATCTTCGGATGCCAGGGCCAGACGGCGCTCACGATCGACGGGATCGAGTGGGCGGTCAAGAACCACATGGACGTGATCAACCTCTCGCTCGGCTCCCCGTTCGGGCTGGCCGACGACCCCGCCGCGCAGGCCGCCGAGAACGCGGCGCGCGAGGGCGTCATCGTCGTCGCGGCGGACGGCAACGAGGGCTCGAGCCCGTACATGACCGGCTCGCCCGCGACCGCGACGAGCGCGCTCAGCGTCGCCGCGATGGAGGGAGCGCCGAGCTTCCCGGGCGCGTCGATCACGCCGGGGAGCGGCCCCTCCGTGACCGCGATCGACGCGAACGGCGCGAGCCTCGCCGGGCTTCCCTCCGGCCTGACGCTGAAGGTCCTGCAGGGCGCGGCCCAGTACGGGTGCACGAGCGGCGACTTCGGTGTGGTGCCGCCGAAGACCGTCGTCGTCGTCCAGCGCGGCGGCGTCGTCAACGGCGCTCCCTGCTCGCGGACGCGCAAGGCGATCCTCGGTCAGACGGCCGGGGCGGCCGCGGTGGTCATGGTCAACAACACGTCCGGCTACCCGCCGTTCGAGGGGCCGATCACGCGCGACCCGGACACGGGCGCGATCCTCGCCCAGCCGGTCACGATCCCGTTCCTCGGCGTCCAGACCGGCGCCCTGACCGCGGCCGTCGACGGGCAGACCGTCACGATCGCGAGCGCAGGCCAGGTTTCGAACCCGAACGCCGGCCACCTCGGCGACTTCAGCGCCTTCGGGCCGCGCACGGGCGACAGCTGGCTGAAGCCGGACGTCACGGCTCCGGGCGTCAGCGTCGTCTCGGCCGGCATGGGCACCGGCAACCTCGGCGCGGGCCTCTCCGGCACCTCGCAGGCGACCCCGTTCGCGTCCGGCCTCGCCGCGCTCGTGAAGCAGGCCCATCCGGGCTGGCACCGCGCACTGTGGTGGAAGGCCGCGATCGAGAACACCGCCTCGCCGTCCGGCGTGACCGGGGCTCCGTCGCCGTCCGCCGACGGCACGGGCTTGATCAACGCCGGCAACGCGGTCAAGACCCAGGCGATCGCGGTCGGCGACCGCGAGGCGCCGGCGCTCAACTTCGGCTTCAACGAGCTCGAGCACAACTTCACCGGGACCGACCGCCTACGGATCCGGAACCTCGGCTCGGCTCCCGTCACCTTCAGCGTCGCCACCGACGGCAACGGCTGGGGCGTCGCCCACACCGTCTCGATCCTCGGGCCGACGACCGTCACCATCAATCCCGGCAACTTCGCCGACGTCCCGGTGCGGCTGCAGGTCGCCGCCCAGACCGCGGGCTCCGGCATCGTCCCCGGCTGGGGCAACCCGCTCGGCGAGCTCGGCGGCACCGTCTCGCTGCAGCCGCAGAACGGCACCAACAACGGCGTCACGCTGAACGTGCCCTACTACATGGTCCCGCAGGCCGTGTCCGACATCGACGTCGACCTCGGCGGCCTGAACAAGAAGACGAACACCGCGACCGCGACCGTGCGCAACCACGACGGCGCGATCACCGGCTCCGCCGACTTCTACGACTGGGGCCTGCAGGACGGCCGCGACCGCGGCCTCGGCTCGAACGACCTCCGCTACGCGGGCGTCCAGGCGTGGCCGAGCCAGGACGTCATCTACTTCGGCCTCGCCACCCAGCGCCGCTGGTCGAACGCGGCGCAGAACGAGTTCGACATCTACGTCTCTGTCGGGAGCAACACCGACCCGATCAACAACCCGGACTACGACATCGTCGTCGGCGACCAGGGCGCACTGACCGGGAGCGACTTCAACGGGATCGACGAGGCGTTCGTCGTCGACCTCCACAACAGCAACGTCACGAACCTCGACTTCCCGGTGGGGACGACCGACAGCAGCACGCTCTCGGTGCCGATCCTGTTCGAGCAGCTCTGCGACGTCCCCGGCTCGTCCTGGTGCCTCGCCCCCGGCGGGACGAACCAGCGGTTCACGTACACGATGACGAGCTTCAGCCTCGTCGACGACACCGCCGACGCCTTCACGTCCGGGGCGACGTTCGACCCGTTCAACCCCGCGGTCACGAGCGCGGACGGCGAGATCTTCGTCGACCCGCACCAGAGCGCGAGCGAGACGATCACGGTCGACCCGAACGAGTTCCAGCAGTCGCCGGCGCTCGGCGTGATGGTGCTCTCGACCGAGAACCCGAGCGGTCGCGGCGAGGTCGACGTGATGCGCCTCAACGCCCCTGGCTCGCACCACTAGGCCCGCGCGCGAATCCCTCGTTCGAGGGCCCCTCCCCCGTTGACAGGTCGCGGGGGCGGACACAAAGTGCGTGAGCGGCCGGTTTGCGACTGCGGCACGCCCCCCGCCCGACTAGGGGACTCCAGGGAAGGGAGAAGCAGGGTGGCAGGGACGCGAATCTTTTCGGGCCGGAGGCTTGCCCTCGTGGCAGTCGCAAGCCTGGCCGCCCCGGCGCCGTGGGGCGCGGGCTCGATCGGCAGCGCGCCCTAACGGCGCCGCCTCCCCTCCAGCTTTCGCTCTCGCGCGAGCGACAGGTCCTCTGACGCTCGCGTGCCTCTTCCTACTTGCAATTCATAGAAATTCAAGGCAGACTGCGCGCGCTCCCGGTGTAAACGGCCGTGCGGCGGCTCTGCGCCACCGGGGGTTTCGGGTCGGGTCTACCGAAATCAGAGGGGAGAACAAGTGCATACAGTGAGGGGAATGCGCCGGCGCGCGGCGCTGGTCGCTGGGCTGCTCGCCGCAGCCGTTGCCGCCCTCGTCGCCGCGTCGGCGACGAGTGCTGCAGGGACGACGCCACACGGGATCTTCGTCAAGCCGGAGATCTCGACGCCGCAGTACCTGACGCCGGGAGCCGTCCACTTCGGCTGCCAGAGCCGACCGATCGATGGGTCCAAGGGGCCGCGGTGCTACCAGCCGGCGCAGATCCAGACCGCGTACGGCTACTCAGGCCTGCTCGCGAGCGGCGTGAACGGGTCGGGGCGGACGATCGTCATCGTCGATGCCTACTCGAACCCGTACATCCCGCAGGACCTGCAGATCCAGGACCAGACCTTCGGGCTGCCGGCCGCGAACTACACGACGGTCGCGCCGCAGGGCGTGCCGACGTTCGACCCGAGCGACCCGAACCAGGTCGGCTGGGCCGAGGAGATCACGCTCGACGTCCTCTGGGCGCATGCGATGGCTCCGGCCGCGAACATCGTCCTCGTCGAGGCGAAGAGCAACCAGGACGCGGACATCCTGGCCGCGACGAAGTACGCGGTCGACAACAACCTCGGCGACGTGATCTCGCAGAGCTTCGGCGAGGCCGAGACCTGCGTCGACCCGACCATCCTCACCCAGGAGCACACCGTCTTCGGCAACGCCACGGACAAGGGCATGACCTTGTTCGCGTCGTCCGGCGACAGCGGCTCGTCCCAGTTCAGCTGTGACGGCAACTCCGCGATCCTGGCCGCGAGCTCTCCGGCGTCCGACCCGTACGTCACGGGCGTCGGCGGCACGACGCTCAACGCGAACGACCCGGACGGCGCCTACATCGGCGAGACCGCGTGGACGGAGCCGCTGTTCGGCTGCAACCCGCCCGCGATCGACCCCAACGACGTCAACTGCAGCGGCGGCGGCTACAGCACGATCTACAGCCGCCCGTCCTGGCAGGCGTCGATGGTCAAGGGCGGTCAGCCGCACCCGGGCCGGGGCGTGCCGGATGTCGCCTATGACGCCGGCGTGAACGGAGGCGTGCTCACGCACTGCAGCGTCTGCAACCTCCTCTTCGGCCTGCCGACGAATGCCGCGGTGTTCTTCATCTTCGGCGGCACGAGCGCCGGCTCCCCGCAGTGGGCCGCACTCGCGGCCGACGCGGATCAGATCGCCGGCCACCGGATCGGCAACATCAACCAGTCGCTCTACCAGCTCGCCCAGGCGCCGCCGAAGTACTCGGCGGACTTCCACGACGTCACCACCGGCAACAACGACGTCGTCGAGATCAACAACCAGGGCTACAACGCGGGCACCGGCTGGGACGCGGTCACCGGTCTCGGCACGCCGAACGCGGCGAACCTGCTGCCGGCGCTGGCGAAGAAGAACTAGCGCCGTCCAGCACCACCCGACCCGATCGAAGGGCCGCCTCCGGGCGGCCCTTCACTTTTCACGAAGGCCGTTTCGGGGTACGTTCGAAGTGTGCTACGCGTCCTCTCGGCCGTAGCTGCGGCGATCCTTGCCCTTGCGGGCGCGGCGGCCGCGCTCGCCGTGCCGACGCCGAAGCCGCCCTTCTCCGGGCCGGAGACGCCGAGCACCGTCGCGACCGTCACGTCGACCGACCCGATCCCCGTCACCGGCGGACTCTTCGGGATCGTGAAGCGCGGCCCCGTCACGCCCGTCTGCCGCGTCGGCGTCCCCTGCGAGAAGCCCGCGGTCGGGATCCGCGTCAGCTTCCTTCTCGACGGCTCGGTGGTCGCCTCGGCCGTCACGGGCGCGCACGGCCGCTACCGCGTCGAGCTCGCGCCCGGAACCTACGCGGTCAGCGTCCCGCGGCCCGCAGGGATCGGCGGCGTGAAGCCGCAGACGGTGACGGTCGGGAGCGCCATGGCGCGCCTCGACCTCTTCGTCGACACCGGGATCCGCTAGTAGGCGACGGCGCCGCGGCCCGTGTCCGCGGCGTGCTTCTGCTCGTCGGCGCGGTAGCTCGAGCGCACGAGCGGGCCCGAGAAGACCGAGCCGAAGCCGAGCTCCTCGCCCTGCTCGCGGAACCAGCGGAACTCGTCCGGATGCACCCAGCGGTCGATCGGCGCGTGCTTCGAGCTCGGCTGGAGATACTGGCCAATCGTGACGACGTCAACGCCGTTTGCGCGCAGGTCGCGCATCGTCTCGACGACCTCGTCGTTCGTCTCGCCGAGGCCGACGATGATCCCGGACTTCGTCAGCACCGGGTAGGTCGCGAGCTCCTTCGCGCGGCGCAGCAGCCGGAGCGCCCTGTCGTAGTCGGCCTTCGCGCCGCGCATTCGCGCGTGCAGGCGGCGCACCGTCTCGATGTTGTGGTTGAAGACCTCGGGACGCGCCGCGAGCACCGTCCGCAGCGCCTCTTCCTCGACGCCGAGGAAGTCCGGCGTCAGCACCTCGATCGAGCACTCCGGGAGCTTCGCCTTCAGCGCGCGGATCGTCGCCGCGTAGTGGCCGGCCCCGCGGTCAGGCACGTCGTCACGGTCGACCGAGGTGACGACAACGTGCTTCAGCTGCATCTGCGCTGCGGCCTGAGCGAGCCGCAGGGGCTCGAGCGGGTCGGGCGGCGACTCGGGCTTGCCGGAGTTGACGTAGCAGTACCGGCAGGCGCGGGTGCACGTGTCGCCGAGGATCTGGAAGGTCGCGGTGCCGCGTCCCCAACACTCGGAGATGTTCGGGCAGCGAGCCTCCTCGCAGATCGTGTGCAGCGAGAGGCCGTGCACGAGCTTCTGGACGTCGAAGTACGCGCCGTCCTTCGAGGGCGCGCGTACCTTCATCCATTCGGGCCGGCGTGGGCGGTCGGCGACTGGGAGCGATGACTCCATGGCCTCGGGCCAGTCTAGTTTGCGGAGCCTTCGCTCCCGCCGCTACAGTCAAACGGACTACCGAGTCCGCTTACGCAAGGAGCCTGATGTCGCGCCACTCCACGAACCCCTGGGTCGTCCTCGTCCTCATCTGCCTCGCGCAGTTCATGGTCGTCCTCGACGCGACGATCGTGAACGTCGCCCTGCCGTCGATCCAGAAGGATCTCGGCCTCAGCGAGGCCAACCTCCAGTGGATCATCAACGCGTACACCCTCGTCTTCGGCGGCTTCCTGCTGCTCGGCGGGCGGGCGGGCGACCTGATGGGGCGGAAGCGGCTGTTCCTGATCGGGCTCGTGATCTTCACCGGCGCGTCGCTCCTGAACGGGCTCGCGCAGACCTCCGGGATGCTGATCGGCTTCCGCGCGCTTCAGGGCCTGGGCGCCGCGCTGATCTCGCCCGCCGCGCTCTCGATCATCTCGACGACGTTCGAGGAGGGGAAGGAGCGGGCGAAGGCGCTCGGGGTCTGGGCAGCGATCGCGATCGGCGGCTCGGCCGTCGGCCTCGTGCTCGGCGGCGCGCTGACGCAGTCGCTCTCGTGGCGCTGGATCTTCTTCGTCAACGTCCCGGTCGGGATCCTCGCGTTCCTCTTCTCCTGGCGGATCGTCCCGGAGTCGAAGGACGAGCAGGCGCACAAGGCGTACGACATCGCCGGGGCCGTCACCGTCACCGGCGGGCTGATGACGCTGGTCTACGCGATCGTGAAGGCGGAGACCGCGGGCTGGGGCTCGACGACGACGATCGTGCTCTTCGTCGCCGCGTTCGCGCTGCTCGCGTCGTTCATCGCGATCGAGGCGCGTTCGGCGCATCCGCTCGTCCGGCTCTCGATCTTTCGCGTGCGCTCGCTCGCGACCGCGAACCTGACGATGTTCCTCGTCGCCTCCGGGATGTTCGCGATGTTCTTCTTCAACACGCTCTACATCCAGCGCGTGCTCGGCTACGGGCCGCTGACCGCGGGCCTCTCGTTCCTCCCGTTCACCGCCGGGATCATGGTCTCGGCCGGGATCGCGTCGAACTTCGCGCCGCGGATCGGAGTGCGGCCGGTCGCGGCGGTCGGGATGCTGCTGACCGCCGCCGGGATGCTGATGTTCGCCCGGATGGGCGTCGGCGGCTCGTACGCCGCCGACGTGCTGCCTGGCCTGATCGTCGCCTCACTCGGCATGGGCGCGGTGTTCATGCCGCTGACGCTCGTCGCGACGACCGGCCTCGAGGACGAGGACCAGGGCCTCGCGTCCGGCCTCTTCAACACGTCGCAGCAGGTCGGCGGCGCACTCGGCCTCGCGATCCTCTCCACGGTCGCGGCCGGTCGGACGCACGGCGGCTCGTCGGCCGCGCTCGTCCACGGCTTCCACTACGCGTTCGCCGGGGCGGCGATGTTCGTCCTCGGCGGCCTCGTCGTGATGCTCGCGCTCCTGCGCCGCGAGCACGTCGCGAAGATCGAGGCCGTCGCGGACGCGGAGCCGGCCCTCGAAGCGGCCTGATGTCGACCCTCCGCGCTGACGCGCAGCGCAATCTCGAGCGGGTGCTCGACGCGGCGACCGAGGTGTTCGCCGTGTCGGGCCCCGACGCGAGCGTGGACGAGATCGCCCGGCGCGCCGGCGTCGGTCACGCGACCGTCTTCCGGCGCTTCCCGACGAAGGCGGACCTGATGTACGCCGTCGTCGAGCGCCACGTGGACGAGCTGCGCTCGCTCGCGGAGAAGGCGCTCGCGTCGCCCGACCCGGGCGAGGCGTTCTTCGGGTTCGTGCGCGGCGCCGCCGAGCTCGGGATGACGCTGCCCGGCCTGCAGAAGTGCGTGGTCGAGTGCGGCGAGAAGCCCGGCGCGGCCGAGCTCGAGCAGCTCATGGACCGGATCGTCTCGCGCGCGCAGCGTGCGGGAGCGGTGCGGCGCGACCTGAAGCCCCGCGACGTCGGCTCGCTGATCCGGGCGGCGCTCTTCGCGGCGCCGCCGGAGCAGTGGCGCAGCTACCTGGACGTCGTGCTCGAAGGGCTCAAACCCGCCGCGTCCCGGTGATCACGATGTGCCGGCGCTCCGTGCTGAACCGGTCGCCGTCCCGGTAGCGCTCGAACGCCTGCTCCATCGCAGCTTGAGGTGCGACGGCGTGCGGCGGGTCAGCTCCTCGAAAGCCATGCCTGCCTCCCTTGGGCGAATGGCGCGCTGACTATCCGTCATTTGCGAGAGTCCGTCCATGATCCCGGAAGCACGACTCGAGCAGACCGAGGAGGGCCTCGTCCCCCAGGGCGACGGCTGGTACGTGCTGAACGCGCGCGACGCCCAGTGGTGGTACACGGACGGGCGGCCCGCGTTCTGCAACCTCGAAGGACGGGCGGTGTTCGACCAGCTGGGCTTCAACATGAGCGTCCTCTGGCCGGGCCAGCCGCTGTCGCAGTACCACTGGGAAGCGGACCAGGAGGGCTTCTTCGTCGTCGCCGGCGAGGCGCTGCTGATCGTCGAGGAGCAGGAGCGGCCGCTGAAGCAGTGGGACTACTTCCACTGCCCGAAGCGGTGCAACCACGTGCTGATCGGCGCGGGTGACGGGCCGTGCGTCCTGATCGCGGTCGGTGCTCGGATCGACTCGGTGGACAACCCCGACTGGGGCGGCTACCCGGTCTCCGAGGCGGCGGCTCGTCACGGCGCGAGCGTCGAGGAGGAGACGTCCGTCCCCGACGAGGCGTACGCGCCCTGGGTGAAGCGGACGCCGATGCGCTACCGGGACGGCTGGCTGCCCTAGCCCGCGGCGAGCTGCGCGTGGACGGGCTGCGGCCAGAGGCCGGCGCCGTCCTCGGCCGGAAGCTCGCCGAACTCGAGCCCGAAGACCTCGGCGAGGGCAGCGACCGCATGCGGCCGCACCTCGTCGACGGCCACGGTGCGGCCGACCTCGCGCGCGATCGTCGTGAACATCGCGTCCTCGAGACCGCACGCGGTGATCCACTCCGTGAACGGCGCCGGGTCGAGGTCGACGTTGAGCGCGTAGCCGTGCGTCGTCACCCAGCGCGAGACGTGGACGCCGATCGACGCGATCTTCCGCGGCGGCCGCGTCAGCCAGAGGCCGGTCAGGCCGTCGATCGTCTCGCCCCGGAGCCCGAACGGCTCGACGGTCTTCGCGAGCGCGAGCTCGAGCCTGCGGACGTACTCCTTGACGTCGCGGCCGTGCCGCTTCAGGTCGAGGATCGGGTAGCAGACGAGCTGGCCCGGCGCGTGGTAGGTGGACTTGCCGCCGCGGTCGGTCTCGACGATCTCGACGGCGGCGTTCGCCGGGACGTGGAGCTCGGCGCCCTCGTCGGTGCGTCGCCCGAGCGTCACGACCGGCGGGTGCTCGAGCAGGATCACCGTGTCCGGGATCGCGCCCTGCGAGACGGCACCCGCGAGCGACCGCTGGAGATCCCACGCCTCGAGGTACGGGACCTCGCCGAGCTGGAGGAGGTACGCGCCCTGGGCCACAGGGGTCAGGCCCCGTCGCCCTCCCAGCCCTCCAGGCGGGCGCGGAGGTCGCGGAGGAACCGGCCGGCGTAGGCGCCGTCGATCAGGCGGTGGTCGTAGGTGAGCGTGACGTTCATCAGCGGACGGATCGCGATCACGTCGTTGCCGAGCTCGTCCTGGACGACCCACGGCCGCTTCACGAGCGCGTAGGTGCCGAGGATCGCCGACTGCGGCTGGCTGATGATCGGCGTCCCGTGGAAGGTGCCGTAGCCGCCGGGGTTCGTGATCGTGAAGGTGCCGCCCTGGACGTCGTCCGGCGTCAGCTGCTTGTTTCGGGCCTTGGCCGCGATGTCCGCGATGCCCTTGGCGAGGCCGAGCAGGTTCATCGTCTCGGCGTTGCGGAGCACCGGGACGATCAGGCCCTTCCCGTCCGCGAGCTCGACCGCGATGCCGAGGTTGACGTAGTTGCGCGTGACGATCGACTCGCCGCGCAGCTCCCCGTTGACGTACGGGTAGTCGCGGAGCGTCTCCACCGTCGCCTTCGCGACGAACGCGAGATAGGTCGGGTTGACGCCGTAGGCGGCCTGGTACTCCTTCTTCAGCTGCTCGCGCACCGCGACGACGCGGGACATGTCCACCTCGATCGCGCTCGTGACGTGCGCGGAGGTGTCGAGCGAGCGGCGCATGTGCTCGGAGATGCCGCGGCGCATCGCGGTCACGGGCTCGAGCTGCTCGCCCGGCAGCGCCTCGGCGGGCGCCACCTGCGGCGCGGCCGGCTTCGGCGGCGCCGGCGCGGCGGCAGCCGGAGCAGGGGCCGGAGCGGGAGCGGGAGCGGGAGCAGCCGCCGCGGGCGCGGGTGCCGCCGGAGCGGCTTGCGGCGCGGTGGGCGCAGGAGCGGGCTCGCCGGACTCGACGAATTCGAGGATGTCCTTCTTCGTCACGCGGCCGCCCTTGCCGGTGCCCTCGATGCTGCTCGGGTCGACGCCGTGCTCGGATGCGATCCGGGCCACGACCGGCGAGACGAACGCCTTGCCGTTCGAGCTCTCGCCGCTGGCGACCGGTTCGGGCGCGGCGGGCGCAGGCGTCTCGGCGGGAGACGCGGCGTTCGCCTCGGCCGCGGCCTGAGCCGTCGCCGGCTGCGCCGGCGCCTCCTGCGCGGGCGCGGGGTCGGGCTCGGCGGGCGCGGCCTCCGCGGGCGCTGCGCCGCCGCCGCCGATCTGGCCGAGCTTCGTCCCGACCTCGACGGTCTGGCCCTCCTGGACGAGGATCTGCGTGAGCGTCCCGGACGCCGGCGACGGGACCTCGGTGTCGACCTTGTCGGTCGAGATCTCGAGCAGCGGCTCGTCAGCCTCGACGTGCTCCCCCTCCTGCTTGAGCCAGCGCGTAATCGTCCCCTCCGAGACGGACACGCCCATCTGGGGCATCACGACGTCGACTGCGGTCTCCGTTGCCATCGTTCCTCCTAGTACTCCGCGAGCTCGCGCAGCCCGGCGACGACGTCGTCCACCTGCGGGATGAACGCCTTCTCGAGCGGCGGCGAGAACGGTACCGGCGTGTCCGGAGCTGCGATGCGCTTGACCGGCGCGTCGAGGTCCTCGAACGCCTCCTCCGCGATCGTCGCCGCGATCTCCGCGCCGAAGCCGCCGGTGCGCGTGTCCTCGTGGAGGACGAGCACCTTGGACGTCTTCCGCACCGACTCGAGCACCGCCGCGCGATCCCACGGCATGACGGTGCGCAGGTCGAGGATCTCGACCGAGACGCCGTCGTTCTCGAGCTGCTGCGCGGCCTCGGACGCGGTGTAGACCATCGCGCCCCACGTGATGACGCTGACGTCGTCGCCCGCGCGGTGGACGCGGGCCTTGCCGATCGGGGTCGTGTAGCGCTCCTCGGGCACCTCCGCCTTGATCCGGCGGTACAGGTGCTTGTGCTCGAAGAAGAGGACCGGGTTCGGGTCCTCGATCGCGCTGATCAGGAGGCCCTTCGCGTCCTCCGGCGTCGACGGGCAGACGCACTTGAGGCCGGGGATGTGCGCGAAGGACGACTCCGGGTTCTGGGAATGGAAAGGCCCGCCGGAGAAGCCGCCGCCGGACGGGAGGCGAAGGACGATCGGGATCGGCGTGCCGGCGCGCCAGCGCTGCTTCGCCGCGACCGTGACGAGGTGGTCCCACGCGCAGGAGACGAAGTCGGCGAACTGCATCTCGGCGACCGGCCGGAGCCCCATCATCGCGGCGCCGGTCGCGCCGCCGACGATCGCCGTCTCGGCGAGCGGCGCGTCGATCACGCGCCACGGACCGAACTCCTCCTGGAAGCCGAGCGAGACCTTGAACGCGCCGCCGTAGACACCGACGTCCTCGCCGATCAGGAAGACGCGGCGGTCGCGCCGCATCTCCGTCCGCAGCGCGTCGGAGATCGCCTGGAGATACGTCATCTCGGCCATGGCTACTTGTGGTGCGGCGTGTCGAGGTCCTCGGGAGTCGCGTAGACCCCCTCGAGCAAGGACGACGGGTCGGGCAGCGGCGACTCCTCGGCGCGGCGGAGCGCCTCGTTCAGGAGCCGCTTCACCTCCTCGCCGATCTCCGACTCCTCCTCGTCCGACAGGCTCGCGTTGTCGCGCAGCCAGGAGCGGAAGCGCTCGATCGGGTCCGACTCGGCCCAGCGCTCGAACATGAC
>JAFAIV010000161.1 GCA_019236545.1 Actinomycetota bacterium
GCCGCCGCGGCCTGAAGTCGCGGCCGTCTACACGAGCTGCCAGATCGAGGCGATGCCCTGGCCGACGCCGATGCACATGGTGACCAGGCCGAACTCCGCCTGGCGGCGGCCCATCTCGTGGACCAGCGTCGACACCAGCCGGGCGCCGCTGCAGCCGAGCGGGTGGCCGAGCGCGATCGCGCCGCCGTTCACGTTGACCTTCTCGCGGTCGAGGCCGAGCTCGCGGACGACCGCGAGGCTCTGCGACGCGAACGCCTCGTTCAGCTCGACGAGGTCGAGCTGGTCGACGACGACGCCGGTCCGCTCGAGCAGCTTCCGCACCGCCGGCACCGGCCCGATCCCCATCACGCGCGGGTCTACCCCGGCGACGGCGCTGCCGACGAAGACGCCGAGCGGCTCGACGCCGAGCGCGCGCGCCTTCTCCTCCGACGCGATCACGAGCGCCGCCGCGCCGTCGTTGATCCCGGACGCGTTGCCCGCCGTGACCGTCCCGCCGGCGCGGAAGGCGGGCTTGAGGGACGCCAGCTTCTCGAGCGTCGTGTCGGGCCGCGGGTGCTCGTCGCGGACGACGTCACCGACCGGGACGAGCTCATCGGCGAAACGGCCCGCCGCTTCGGCGGCGGCCCAGCGCTGCTGCGAGTCGAGCGCGAACCGGTCCTGGTCCTCGCGGGAGACCCCCCACCGCTCGGCGACGTTCTCGCCGGTCTCGCCCATCGACTCGGGCGGGAACATCTCCTCGAGCTTCGGGTTGACGAACCGCCAGCCGAGTGTCGTGTCGTACATCGTCCGGTCGCCGCGCGGGAATGCCGCATCCGGCTTCGCGGTGACGAGCGGCGCGCGCGACATCGACTCGGCGCCGCCCGCGACGAAGAGGTCGCCGTCGCCCGCGACGACCGCGTGGCACGCGCCGACGACCGCCGCGAGCCCGGAGGCGCAGAGCCGGTTGACCGTCACGCCCGCGACCGAGTCCGGCAGTCCCGCGAGCAGCGCCGCCATCCGCGCGACGTTGCGGTTGTCCTCGCCCGCCTGGTTGGCTGCGCCGAACCAGACGTCCTCGATCTCTCCCGCCGGGACGCCCGCTCGCGCAACCGCCTCCTCGATCGCGATCGCGGCGAGGTCGTCGGGCCGCACGCCGGCGAGCGCACCGCCGTAGCGACCGATCGGGGTGCGCACCGCTGAGAGGACGACGGCCCGGGTCACGGGGCGAATTCAACCCGCACGGGGGCGGGGAACGCGCCGACAGCCTCCGCCCGGCGCAACAGCTCCTCGACGGCCGCGCGCCCCTCCTCGCCGAAGTCCTGCGTCAGCTCGTTGACGTACATGCCGACGAACTCGTCGCCGCGCTCGTCGTCGAGGCCGCGCCCGAACCCGAGCGCGTACGTGAGCGCGTCGTCGCGGTGCTCGAGCGCCGCGTCGATCGACTCGCGCAGCACGGCCGAGACGTCGGCGATCGCGTCCGGCCCGATGTCGCGGCGGATCGCGTTCAGCCCGAGCGGCAGCGGCAGCCCCGTCTCGAGCAGCCACCACTCGCCGAGGTCGAGGCACTTCACGAGCCCGTGGTCGCGGTAGGTGAGCTGGCCCTCGTGGATGAGGAGGCCGGCCTTCGCACGCCCCTCCGCGACCTCCGGGAGGATCCGGTCGAACGGGAGCTGACGGACGGGGACGTCCCCGCCGAGCGCCATGCGCAGGACGAGGTAGGCCGTCGTCAACGAGCCCGGCACGACGATCTCCGTCTCGCGCAGCTCCTCCAGGGGCATCGGTTCGCGCGCGACGACGACTGGCCCGTAGCCCGTGCCGAGGCTCGCGCCGTGCGGGAGGATCAGGTAGCGGTCCTGCACGAGGGGGTAGGTCGCCGCGGACATCGCGGTCACCTCCAGCCGACCCTCGCGCGCCCACTCGTTCAGCGTCTGGATGTCGTTGATCTCCGGCTCGAACTCGTAGCCGCGGCGATCGACCGTCCCGGAGGCGATCCCCCAGTACATGAACGCGTCGTCGGGATCGGCGCTGAAGCCGACGCGGACGATCAACGCCCGAAGAACCAGGCTTCGAGCGGCTTCAAGAGCTCGTCGCGGGTGAAGGGTCGCAGGTGCTCGCCGCGGCCGTCCTGCTCGGAGACGGTCAGGTCGTCCTCGAGCGCCTCGTTCGCGCGCTCGAGCGCGTCCGCGAGCTCGTAGCCCTCGAAGACGTAGTCGGCGTCGCGGGGCGCCTTCGTCGAGCGGTGCTGCGGGTTGACGGCACGGCCGACGGCCCAGACGCCGCCTTCCTTCCGCTCGATCCAGATCACCACCGTCTCCGGGCTCCCGGCGTCGTCGATCCCGTGGAGAACCCGCTCTGCGAACCGGCCGCGTTCGGACGAGGCCTGCACGAGGGCGACTATACAATCGGCCTCGTGGTCGAGTGGCGGGCCTTCGTGCGGAACCCTTTCTCGTTCCTGTTCGCGCGCTCGACCGCAGAGGAGCGCGTCGCCGAGTACGTCGTCCGTGAGCACCGCGGCGGCCGGGCACTGAACGACATCCTCCAGGACAACTACGTCCAGAACCGACTCAGCCCGCAGCAGCAGATGCGGATGCTCGAGCGGCCCGAGATCGTCGACGCCGTCTCCCACGACGACCTCGAGCAGGCGCACATCTACCTGCAGTCGGTCGGCGGCTAGAGCTCGACGCCCACGCCGCGCTCGCGCGCGCGCTCGACCGCGGCGGCCGCGAGGGCGACGTCCCACGCGGCGAGGCCGTTCGACTTGAAGAGGACGACGTCCTCGTCCGACTGGCGCCCCGCGACCTGGCCGGCCACGACCTCCTGCAGCTCGTGCACCTCGAGCCAGTCGAGGACTCCCGCGGCGACCGGCTCGATCAGGTCGGCCGACTCGAGCTTCGCGTCCTCGACCGAGTCGCAGCAGACGAAGGCCGATCGCTCGAGGACGACGTTGTCGAGCTCGCGGCGCCGCCCGTCGTTCGCGCCGACCGCGCAGACGAGCGCGCCCGCCCGCAGCCACTCGCCGCGGAGCACCGGGTCGGGCGAGCCGGTGGCGGTGACGACGACGTCCTGCTCCGCCGCGTCCTGGTTGCTCTCGCCGGGCTCGCAGCCGAGGCGGTCGCAGAAGTCGCGCAGGGACTCCGGCGTGCGGCAGTACGCGACCGTCCGCTCGATCCCCGCGAGCGCCGCCCGGATGCACTCGACCTGGGTCTCCGCCTGCCAGCCGCAGCCGATCACGCCGAGCGTGCGCGCGCCCGCGCGCGCGAGGTGCCGGGCCGCGACGCCGCTCGCCGCGCCCGTGCGGAGCTGGCCGAGCTTGTCCGCCTCGATCACCGCGACGAGCTCCGGAGCGTCGGCGCGGAAGAGGAGGACGGCGAAGCGCGCACCGCCGCGGAACCCGGCGTAGACCTTCGCGCCGGCGTAGCCGAGCTCGAGGTCGGCCGCCGCCATGACTGCGAGCGCGCCGCCGTCGAGCCGGAGCCGGTAGCGCGGCCTGTTCTCGACCGCGCCCGCCGCGAGCCGGCGGAAGCAGCCCTCGATCGCGTCGACCGCGTCGGCCGGCGTCAGCAGGCCGGCGACGTCGTCCTCGCTCAGGAACAGCGGCACCGTCCGGGATTCTGGCACCGCTTGACATGTGACTGAATAGTCACCTATTCTCCCACCATGACGGACGACGACGACCTGGTCTTCAAGGCGCTCGCCGATCCCACTCGGCGACACCTCCTCGACCGGCTCTTCGAGCGCGACGGCCTCACGCTCACCGAGCTCGAGTCCGACCTGGCGATGACACGCTTCGGCGTGATGAAGCACCTGCGCGTGCTCGAGGACGCCGGCCTCGTCGCGACCCGCCGCCAGGGCCGGGAGAAGCTCCACTTCCTCAGCCCCGTCCCGATCCGCCTGATCCACGACCGCTGGATCTCGAAGTACGCCGAGCACCGCGTCGCGGCGCTCGCCGACCTCAAGCACGAACTGGAGGAGACAGCATGAGCACGATCACCGCGCAGGCGACCCAGGTCTACAGCGTCTGGATCAAGGCGACGCCGGAGCAGGTCTGGGACGCGATCACGAAGCCGGAGTTCACCGGCAAGTACTTCTTCGGCAGCCAGGTCGACTCGTCGTTCGAGCCCGGCGCGGACTTCCGCAGCTGGTCGCCGGACCGCGAGCAACTCTGGGTCGACGGCGTCGTCGAGGAGGCCGACCCGCCTCGTCGCCTCTCGCACACCTGGCGCGCCCTCTACAACGAGGAGACCGCAGCGGAGGAGCACAGCCGAGTGACGTGGGAGATCGCGCCCGGCGAGAGCGGGGTCACGAAGCTGACCGTCGTGCACGACCGGCTCGAGGCCGCGCCGAAGACGGCGGCGAGCGTCGCCGGCGGCTGGTCGCTGATCCTGAGCAGCATGAAGTCGCTGCTCGAGACCGGCGAGGCGCTCCCGGCCCAGATGTAAAAGCACGGAAAAACCTCGCCGCCGGGCCGTTGGATTTCCCCGGCGGCGAGGAATCCTCTGGGCGATCCACATGCGCTTCGCCCTTTCACTCATCGCCTCCGTCGTTGCCCTCGCCGCCGCAGGCACCGCCGCGGCGGCGACGGCGCCGTCCGCCACGACCGGGCCCGTCAGCTCGGTCGCCCCGACGTCCGCCACCGTCACCGGCAACGTCGACCCGAACGGCGCGGCGACCACCTGGTACGTCGAGTACGGCACGACGACCGGCTACGGCTCGAAGACCGGGTCGGCAAACGCCGGCTCCGGCACGAGCACCGTCCCCGTCTCGGCCAGCCTCACCGGCCTCAAGCCCGGCACCACCTACCACTACCGCGTCGTCGCCACGAGCAGCGCCGGCACGTCGAACGGAGCCGACGGGATCCTCACCACGACGGCCGCGCCCGACGCCGCCACGGGCGCGGCCTCCGGGGTCAACGCGAGCTCCGCGACGCTCACCGGCACCGTCAACCCGAACGGCCAGTCCACGAGCTGGTACTTCGAGTACGGCTCGACGACGAGCTACGGGTCGAAGACGGCGAGCCACGACGCCGGCGCCGGCACGACCTCCGTCTCCGTCTCCGCCACGATCACGGGCCTGACCCCCGGCAAGACCTACCACTACCGCCTCGTCGCCGCGAGCGGCGCCGGGACGACTGAGGGCTCCGACAAGACCTTCGTCGCCTCGGAGAAGCCGACCGTGACGACCGCGGCCGCGAACGTCCTCGGCGACACGAGCCTGAAGGCGAACGGCAGCGTCAACCCGAACGGGCTCGCGACGAGCGCCTGGTTCGAGTACGGCACCTCGACGAGCTACGGCTCGAAGACCGCGGCCGTGTCGATGGGCTCGGGCTCGAGCGCGAAGAGCATCTCGGCGACGCTCTCCAACCTCGCCGGCACGACGACGTACCACATCCGCCTCGTCGCCTCGAACGGCTCCGGGACGAGCTACGGCAACGACGTGACGGTCACGACGACCGGCCGGCCGCTCGCGAGCACGAGCGCGGCCACCGACGTCGCGGGCACGAGCGTCACGCTGAACGGCTCCGTGAACCCGGAGGGCCACGCGACGACGTGGTACGCCGAGTGGGGCCTCACCACCGCGTACGGAACCAAGACTGGGTCGCAGAGCCTCAGCGGCGGGACGAACACCGTCAACGTCTCGACTCCGCTCGGCGGCCTGCTCGCGGGGACGACCTACCACTTCCGGATCGTCGCCACGAACGCGAGCGGGACGACCACGAGCGGCGACCTCGCCTTCACGACCGCCGGGCCAGGCGTGACGCTGGCCGTCTCGAGCCCGACGGCGCTCTCCGGCCACGCCGTCCGGCTCTCCGGCACGACGATCACACACAACGCGAACGAGCAGGTGACGCTGTGGGCGCTGCCGTTCGGCGCGAGCTCGTTCGTCCAGCTGACGACCGTCCTCACCGGCGCGAACGGCACCTGGGCCTTCGACGTGAAGCCGCGTCGCGCGACCTCGTACAAGGCGCAGGTCACCGCCGGCCCGTCGCCCGTCGTCACGGTCGCGGTGCGCCCCGCCGTGACGCTCCGCCTCTCCCACGGCCGAGCCGTCGTGGCGGTGGAGTCGTCGCTCTCCTACGCAGGCCAGACCGTCCTGCTGCAGCGCCGCAGCGGAACCGGCTGGGCCGACCTCGGCTTCCACCGCCTGAACGGCTCGGGCAGCGCGACGATCTCGCTCCACCTGAGGAGAGGCCACTGGATGCTGCGCGCCCTGGTCGGCCGTCGGCTCGGCGTGCTCGCCGGGACGAGCAACGAGCTGAGCCTGCGCGTCCGCTGACGCGCGAGATGCGCCCGGCATGATTCGAACATGCGACCTCTGCCTCCGCAGGGCAGCGCTCTATCCCCTGAGCTACGGGCGCTTGGGACGGAGAAGTGTAGCCGCCCGAGCCAGCAGTCCCGGCCGCGCCGGCGGGCCGGGTAGATTCGCCGCCCGCACGCACTCCATGTGCGCGTGACGCCGGCGCGAGAGGTCGCCCTCCGGCGCGATCAGCGCGTGCGGGCTCATCGCGTGCAGCCGGTAGCCGCAGAGCGGGCAGGTGTACGTCGCCGGCTTGAGGTTCTGCGCCGGGCGGACGCTGTACCAGTCAGCTCGCTCGAGCTTGCGCATCGACGCGCACGTACGCGAGCGCGACCGTCGTCCCGTCCGGACGGCGCGCGCTGCTCGTGACCCGCTCGACCGGCGTCCCGTCGTCGAGGTCGACGACGCGCAGCTCCCGGTTCACGTGGCCTCGGAAGTGGAGACGCGCGACCGGCTCCTGGCCCGGGTAGCAGCCCTTGGAGAAGGAGATGTGCGTCCGGTCGAGCCCGGCCTCGGCCGGGAGGATGCGGTCGTCGATCTCGCGGCCCCAGCGCGGGACGCCCGCCTCGATCCGGCGCAGCTCGAGCTCGTCCGCCGACAGCGTCGGCTCCAGGCCGGCGTCGAGGAGCTCGCGCGCGCCGGGAAGCTCGCCGGCGATCCCGTCCTCGCTCCCGAAGACGAGCACCGACTCGTGCTCCTCGGGCTCGACCTCGCAGCGCGCGCGCAGGCGCGTGCGAACGAGGAGCGCGCGGACGACCTCGCCGAGCTCCGGCTCGGTCAGCAGGAGGAAGTCCTCCTCACCGCGCCGCCAGACCACGAGCGGCGCGATCACGCGCGCCTTCGCCGTCAGGAGCAGCGCCGGCACCGACTCGCCGACCTGTAACGCCTCGACGTCGTTCGAGACCATCCGCTGGAGATAGTCCGCAGCGTCGGGGCCGGCGACCCGCACGAAGGCCCGCTCGCGCACAGCCACATCCATGAGATCTAGTGTAGGAACCCATGCCGCTCTTCCGCTCCAAGGCCGAGGACAAGGTCCGCCAGGCCGGCTACGACCCGGCCCGCCTCCCGCCCGGCCAGTACCTCACCGAGAAGTGGCCCGTGCTCCACGCCGGCGACGTGCCGGACATCGACGTCGCCACCTGGACGCTCCACATCTGGGGCGAGGTCGAGGAGGAGGTCACGCTCGACTACGAGCAGCTGAAGGCGCTCCCGGCGACCGAGGTCGTCACCGACATCCATTGCGTCACGCGCTGGAGCCGCTTCGATGCGAGCTTCAAGGGCGTCCGTTGGCGCGAGCTCGCGAAGCTCTGCCGCCCGAAGCCATCCGCGCGCTTCGAGATCGCGCACGCCCCGGGCTTCACCGCCAACGCGCCGCTGTCGGCGATCGAGGACGAGAGCGCGCTGATCGTGTACGAGGCCGACGGTGAGCCGCTCACCGCCGACCACGGCGGACCGGTCAGGCTCGTGATCCCGTCCAAGTACTTCTGGAAGAGCACGAAGTGGCTGACGGGGATCGAGCTCTCCGCCGTCGACAAGCCGGGCTTCTGGGAGCGCTACGGCTACCACAACGACGCGGACTTCTGGAAAGAGCAGCGGTACGGCTTCTGAACGCCGAAACGGCGCCCAAAGCGCCGTTTCGAGGGGAGGTGGGAGGGTGTCCTGCTGCCGCCTATATCGGCAGACGCCACCCCCTTCTTTAGCGCGACGGGCCGCCCGAAAGGCGGCCCGTCGCGTCCAACCAGGAGCCCGAGGGCTCGTTACATCATCCCGCCCATGTCCGGCATGCCGGCGCCTGCGCCCGCGGCTGCCTTCTCCGGGGCCTCGGCGACGACCGCCTCGGTGGTGAGGATGTTCTTCGCGATCGACGCAGCGTTCTGCAGCGCCGAGCGGGTGACCATCGTCGGGTCGCCGATCCCGCTCTTGAGCAGGTCCTCGACCTCGCCGGTCTCGACGTTCAGGCCGTGGCCCTTCTCCGCCGAGCGCACCTGCTGCACGACGAGCGAGCCCTCGAGGCCGGCGTTGTACGCCAGCTGCCGGAGCGGCTCCTCGAGCGAACGCAGGATGATCTGCGCGCCCGTCCTCTCGTCGCCCTCGAGCTTCTTGAGGACGTCGTCCTTGACCGCGTCCGCCGCGTTGATGAGAGCGACGCCGCCGCCGGGGACCTGACCCTCCTCGAGAGCCGCGCGAGCCGCCTGGAGGGCGTCCTCGACGCGATGCTTCTTCTCCTTCATCTCCGTCTCGGTCGACGCGCCGACCTTGACGACGGCGACGCCGCCGGACAGCTTCGCGAGGCGCTCCTGGAGCTTCTCGCGGTCGAAGTCGGAGTCGGTGTTCTCGATCTCCTGCTTCAGCTGCTTGATCCGGCCCTTGATCGCCTCGGTGTC
>JAFAIV010000181.1 GCA_019236545.1 Actinomycetota bacterium
CAACGACGAGCGCGAGCAGACGCTCAACCAGATCCTCACCGAGATGGACGGCTTCGACGCGTCCACCGGCGTGATCGTCCTCGCGGCGACCAACCGGCCGGACGTCCTCGACTCCGCGCTGCTGCGGCCGGGCCGCTTCGACCGTCGCGTCGCGGTGCAGGCGCCGGACAAGGACGGCCGCAAGCAGATCCTCGTCGTCCACACGAAGGAGATCCCGCTGGCCGCGGACGTCGACCTCGACGCGCTCGCCGCGACGACGGTCGGCATGGTCGGCGCAGACCTGGCGAACCTCGCCAACGAGGCCGCCCTGCTCGCCGCCCGCCGCAGCCACGACAAGGTGACGATGGGCGACTTCACCGACGCGCTCGAGAAGATCGAGCTCGGCGCCGCCCGCCCGCTCTCGATGGAGCCGGCGGAGAAGCGCCGCACCGCCTACCACGAGTCCGGCCACGCCCTCGTCGGGATGCTCACGCCGGGCGCCGACCCCGTCCGCAAGATCTCGATCATCCCGCGGACGCAGAGCCTCGGCGTCACGATCTCCTCGCCCGAGAGCGACCGGCTCAACTACGACAAGCAGTCGCTACTGGCGAAGATCATGGTCGCCACCGGCGGCCGCGCCGCCGAGGAGGTCGTCTACGGCGACGAGACGACGGGCGCCGAGTCCGACATCCGCCAGGCGACTCAGCTCGCCCGCGCCATGGTCGGCCGCTTCGGGATGAGCCAGGAGATCGGCTTCCTGAACGTCCTCCCCCAGGACGGCTCGTACCAGGCGTACCCGGACGTCTCGGAGCGGACGCGCCAGCGCGTCGACGACGAGATGCGGCGGGTCGTCACCGAGGCGCACGACGCGGCGTTCCGGCTCCTCGCCGACAACCGCGACAAGCTCGACGCGCTCGCGAAGGCGCTCTACGAGGCAGAGACGCTCGAGGGCCCCGAGGCGTACGCCGCGGCCGGGATCGACCCCGCCGCCGTGCAGGGCGCCCAGGTGCCCGTCGCGCACTGAGCGACCGCCACGCGAAGTGAAAGCAGGGCCGCCGAGGGGTGCGGCCCTGCTTTCGTTGCGGCTGAGGAGCAGATCCCCCGGACAGGGTTTGGAAGAGCTCGCCGGGACTGTGGTGAATGCTCTCCCACCGGGGGTGCCCCGAGCCCTTCCGACATCGCCCGGGCGCCCGCAGCGGCGAATGGTCACTTTCCGCTAGGCCCGCCGGATTCGGCTCCACAAGCGGGATTGCGGGCCGTAGTCACATATCGCTATCCACGCGGACCGCGGCCCTTCCGACTACCGCCATACCTCGTCTCAAGGAGATCGCATGTCCACGATGGAGATCACCCGCCAGCTCGTCGTCTTCTCGCTCGGGGAGGAGGAGTACGCCCTCCCGATCACGAGCGTCCAGGAGATCATCCGCTACACGGAGCCGCGCGCGGTCGCGTCCGAGCACCACTGGATCCGCGGCGTCATCAGCCTCCGCGGGAAGATCGTGCCGGTCTGCGACCTGAAGTCGCGCCTCGGCCTTCCCTCCACGCTCGCCGAGGACGCGAAGATCGTCATCGTCGAGACGTCCAACGGCACCGCCGGCGTCGTCGTCGACGACGTCGACGAGGTGCTCAGCGTCGAGGCCGGCCAGCTCGACGAGGTGCCCGGCGCGGGCGCCGACTGCATCGAGGCCGTCGCCAAGATCGACGACCGCCTCGTGATCCTGCTCGACGCGGACGGCATCTTCGCCGGGTTCGAGATCGGCTGAGCGGATGCGCATCGTCGTCGCAGACGACTCGGCGTTCATGCGCCGGGTGCTCGTGGACGCGCTCCGCGCGCGCGGGCACGACGTCCTCGGTGTCGCCAAGGACGGGGACGAGGCGCTCGCGCTCTGCGCGTCGCTTCAGCCCGACGTCCTGACGCTCGACCTGGCCATGCCCGGCCGGGACGGCATCGAGGTGCTGAAGGCGATGCGCGCGGGCCGCTCCCGCGTCGCCGTCGTCGTCGTCTCGGCGTTCTCGCCGGCGAGCGGCGCGCGCGCCGTCGACGCCCTCTCCGAGGGCGCCGTCGAGCTCGTCGCGAAGCCGGCCGTGGGCGAGGGGCTGCAGGAGTTCATCGCGGAGCTGGACGAGAAGGTCCGTGCCGCCGGCGAGTCCGCCGCGGGCCCGCGCGGGCGGCTTCCGGTCCCGAAGCGGCCGCGGCCGCGCTGCGCGAAGCGCCGCGCCGTCGTCGTCGCCTGCTCGACCGGCGGCCCGCGTGCGCTCTCGGAGCTGCTGCCCGCGCTGCCCGCGCCGCTCGGGGTGGGGACGCTCGTCGTCCAGCACATGCCGCCCGGCTTCACCGCCTCGCTCGCCGACCGGCTCGACGGCTCGTCGAAGCTCGAGGTCCGCGAGGCGGCCGGGGGCGACCGGCTCGAGCCCGGCACCGCGCTGATCGCGCCCGGCGGACGCCACCTGCGCCTGGAGAACGGCGGCATCACGCGGCTCTCCGAGGGCGCGCCGATCGGCGGCCTGCGCCCGCGCGCCGACCTGACGATCCGCGACATCGCCCGCGAGTACAAGGACCGGACGCTGCTCGTCGTCCTCACGGGCATGGGCAAGGACGGCCTCGAGGGCGCGCAGGAGGTCAAGCGCCAGGGCGGCGTCGTCCTCGTCGAGGCGGAGTCGACCTGCACCGTCTACGGGATGCCGCGCGCCGTCGCCGAGGCGGGGCTCGCGGACGCCGAGCTGCCGCTGCCGGAGCTGGCGGCGGCCATCGTCGCGGAGGCCGGAGCCTGATGGCGATCGCGGTCGACGATCCGTACGTCCGCTTCTGCACGGCCGTCCGCGACCTGTGCGGCCTCAACCTGCTCCAGTATCGGCGCGGCCAGATGGAGCGGCGGATCCGCACCTTCGCCGACCGGCGCGGGAAGAACGACCTGCTCTCCTACCTCGAGCTGCTGAAGACGGACGAGCAGGAGCTGGACGACTTCCTCGACCGCCTGACGATCAACGTCTCGCAGCTCTGGCGGAACCCGGAACAGTGGGACGTCCTCGGCCGCGAGATCGTCCCGGAGCTCGCCCAGGCCGGGAAGATCAACGCCTGGAGCGCCGGCTGCTCCTACGGCGCGGAGGCGTACACGCTCGCCGCCGTCTGCCACGGGAACGCCCCGAAGGCGCGCATCTCCGTCGTCGGCTGGGACATCGACCGGCGAATGGTGCACCGCGCCCGGGTCGGCTGGTTCTCGGACGCCGACGCCCGGAGCGCCCCGCGCGACGAGCTCGCCCGCTGGTTCGCCCGCGCCGACGGCGGCTGGCAGGCCGACGAGCGCCTGCGCGCGACCTGCCGCTTCGAGGTCCACGACCTGCTCACCGAGACGCCGTCCGGCCCGGCCTTCGACCTCGTGCTCTGCCGCAACACCGTCATCTACTTCACCGAGGACGTGCGCGACGCGCTCCATGCGCGCCTCGCCGCCCACCTGCGCCCCGGCGGATTCCTCCTCGTAGGCGCCACGGAGCGCGTCGCGGACGCCCCCGGTTGCGGTCTCGTCCCCGTTCGCCCCTTCGTCTACCGGAAGGCCTGATGGACACGTCCGACTATCTGCCGATGTTCCTCGCGGAGTGCCGCGAGCATCTCCAGAGCCTCAACCTCGCCATCGTCCGCCTCGAGGAGAACGCGGAGGACCGGGAGACGATCGACGAGATCTTCCGGATCGCGCACTCGCTCAAGGGCATGAGCGCGACGATGGGCTTCGCCCACATGGCGGAGCTGACGCACGCCATGGAGGACGTCTTCGACCTCCTCCGCCAGCGCAAGGGCGCCCTCGAGCGCGACGTCGTCGACCTCCTCTTCGAGTGCCTGGACGCGCTCTCCGCCGCGGTCGACTCGATCGAGTCCGACGGAGCCGAGCAGCTCGACCCGGCCACGCTCGTCGGCCGCCTGCACGCGCTCGTCCGCTCGTCGGACGAGGAGGAGGCGATCGCCGAGAAGGCGGCCGCCCCGGTCGTGGTGGCGGCGCAGGGCCGCGTCCTGCACGTCAGCATCCGCCTCGCCGACGACGTCTCGATGCCGGCGGTGCGCGCGGTCATGCTCGCCACCGCGCTCAAGAGGCACGGCGAGGTCGTCGCCACGCAGCCCGCCGACCTCGAGAAGCTCGACGCGCGCGAGCTCGAGATCTGGGTCGCCTCCGCGGACGCCGAGGACGCCGTCGCGCAGACGGCGCTCGCCGTTCCCGAGGTCGCCGGCGCCGAGGTCGTGGCGCGCGCATCCGCGGGCGACAAGGCCGGCTCCGGACACGGCGCCCCGAAGGGCGCGGCCACCGTCCGCGTCGACGCCGAGCGGCTCGACCAGCTCATGCACCTGATGGGCGAGCTCGTCGTCCACCGCACGCACCTCGAGGCGCTGACGCTGCAGGCGGACGTGCCCGGGCTCCAGCAGGCGATGCAGGACCTGACCCGCAGCGCCCAGGGCCTGCAGGCGATGGTGATGCAGGTGCGGATGATCCCGGTGGACGCCGTCTTCGTGCGGCTGCCGCGACTCGTCCGCGACCTGTCCTCGAAGCTCGACAAGGACGTGGAGCTCGTGCTCGGCGGCCGCGAGACCGAGCTCGACCGCACCGTCGTCGACGCGCTCGGCGACCCGCTCGTCCACCTCGTCCGCAACGCGCTCGACCACGGCCTCGAGCCGCCGGAGGAGCGCGAGAAGCTCGGCAAGCCCGCCAAGGGCCGCCTGGAGATCGTCGCGCAGCACCAGGGCGGCAACGTCGTCATCTCTGTGCAGGACGACGGCCGCGGCCTCGACCCGGCGAAGATCGCCGCGGTCGCGGTCA
>JAFAIV010000225.1 GCA_019236545.1 Actinomycetota bacterium
AGCGCCGGGTCGCGCCGCGGGTCCTCCTCCCCCGGCGTGCGCGTGAAGCCGAGGTCACCCAGCGGCCGCTCGGCCCGATGATCCCTCGTCGGCTCCGTTCCCATCGGCCTCCAATCCGGCTCGGATCGCCGCGCGCAGCGTCTCGGCGGCCTCGACGCGAATCTTGCCACGGGCGCGTGTCCCCTCAGGGGCGACCGCCCGCACGAGGCCGAGCTTCGCGCACTCCTCGAGGCGCCGCTCGGCCTGCGCGGCCGGCCGCAGCCGTCCCGTCAGGCCGATCTCGCCGAACGCGGCCGTCCCCGCGCGCACGGGCACGCGGCGCGCCGCGGAGGCGATCGCGAGCGCGACGGCGAGGTCGGCGCCGGGCTCGTCGATCCGGACGCCGCCGGCCACGTTGACGAAGACGTCGGCCTGGCCGAGCGCGACGCCCGCGTGCCGCGAGAGCACGGCGACGATCATCGCCAGCCGCTTCGGGTCGACTCCCGTCGCCACGCGCCGCGGCATCGCGAGCTCGCTCTGCGCGACGAGCGCCTGGATCTCGAGCAGGATCGGCCGCGTCCCCTCGAGCGCGCACGCGACGGCCGCGCCCGGCTCGCCCTCGACGGTGCGGCCGAAGACCTCGGACGGGTCGGGGACGCCGACGAGGCCGGCGCCGGTCATCTCGAAGACGCCGAGCTCGTTCGTCGAGCCGAAGCGGTTCTTGGCCGCCCGCAGGACGCGGTGCGCGTGGTAGCGGTCGCCCTCGAACTGGAGGACGCAGTCCACGAGGTGCTCGAGCACGCGCGGGCCTGCGACCGAGCCGTCCTTCGTCACGTGGCCGACGAGGATCGTCGCGACGCCCGACTCCTTCGCAACGCGGAGGAGCCGCGCCGCGGCCTCCCGCACCTGCGCGACCGAGCCGGGCGCCGAGCCGAGCTCCGAGGAGTAGAGCGTCTGCACGGAGTCGATCACGCAGACGTCGGGGCGCTCGGCGCGCAGCGTCTCGCAGACGATCTCCAGCTCCGTCTCGGCCATGATCTCGACCCGCTCCGCGCCGCCGAGCCGCTCCGCGCGCAGCTTCACCTGCGCGACCGACTCCTCGCCGGTGACGAGGAGCGCGCGGCGCTCGCGCGAGATCGACGACAGCGCCGTCAGGAGCAGCGTCGACTTGCCGACGCCGGGCTCGCCGCCGAGCAGGACGAGCGACGCCGGCACGAGCCCGCCGCCGAGGACGCGGTCGAGCTCCGGCACGCCGGTGGAGATCCGCGCCGCCTCCTCGATCTGGACGTCGACGAGCCGCAGGAGCGGCTTCGGCGGCGCCTTCGCGGTCGTCACCTGGCCGACGACCTCCTCGACGAGCGTCCCGAACGAGGCGCAACCGGGGCACTTCCCGAACCAGCGGCCCGACGAGTAGCCGCACTCGGTGCACGCGTACTGGACGGCCGGCTTCGCCACACGCCAACCGTATGGCCCGGGCCGGACGCGATGGTGACGAGACTCCGGCGGGTTCCCGGAAACACGAAGCGGCCCCGCCGCCAGGGCCGCTTCGTCTTGCTGAGGGGAGCCTTCCGAGGCCCCGCCGCATCGGGCCCCGGAGTCGTCTGCCGTCTGTGCGAGATCCTGCTCCCGGCAAGCCGCTTGATTCGTCCCCAAAGCGGTGGTTCATCGCGGTGCTTCACCGTGAAAAGCCGCAGAACGGTTCCGCAACAGCCCCGCTGCCCGCGGTCAGCCCCCGGCGCAGGATGCGCCAATGGTGCAAACGCACGCAACGGAGGAGACCACCATGAAGAAGTACTTCGAGTTCGGCGGGATCGCCGCCGGCATCATCCTGGTCGCGTTCGGCGTCGCCGCGATCGTGCTCGGCTACCAGGGCAAGAACACCGTCGTGTCCAGCCTCAAGGAGCAGCAGATCGTCGGGACGCCCGACATGACGCCGAAGGGGATCGCAGCGGAGGCGAAGGCAGCCGGTCTTCCCAGCTCGATCAGGCTCCCGACCTGCTCGGTCGCGAACCTGCCGGTCGACAACGGCACGCGCGCCCGCTGCTTCGCCGACTACATGCGGATCCACGCCTACGAGGCGACCGGCGGCGTCCCCTACGCCAAGATGCCGCGCTACGCGACGGCGAACGGCAAGGGCACGAACGACCCGACGAAGGCCCTGACGCAGAACGGGCAGCCGGTCGACAACGCGGCCCGCAACACGTGGGTGACCGAGACCGCGCTCTCGACGGCCCTGAACGTCTCGTACATGGCCGACCAGATCGGCAACTTCGGGATCGTCGTCGGGATCGCCCTGCTGCTCTCGGGCGTCGGCTTCATCGTGCTGGCCGTCGGCGGGGCGCTCCGCGCCGGTGGCTGGCTCTTCGCCCGGGCCGAGAAGGCCGCGGCGGCGAAGAACGCGGCGGCGTCCGGCGTCTAGCCGAGTCGAAGCCGCAGAGCGAGAGAGGGCGGCCTCCGGGCCGCCCTCTTCGCGTTCCTACTCCTCTTCGTCGCCGGGCTCTTCGGCCGCGGCGACGGGCTCCTCCGGCGGGACGGTGACCTTCTCGGGGGTCACCTCGCCGGGGATGAAGGTGATGTCGACCTCGTCGGACGGCTCGCCTTCCTCGTTGCGGCCGCGGCCGACGAGGATCGTCGAGCCGGCGTCGAGCTCGCGGCCGAGCACGTAGTCGGCGAGCGGGTCCTCGATGTAGCGCTGGATCGCGCGGCGCAGCGGCCGGGCGCCCATCGCCGGGTCGTAGCCCTTGTCCACGAGGAGCTCCTTCGCCTCCTCCGTGAGCTCGATCGAGACCTCGTGCGTCGCCATCTGCTCGCGCAGGCGCTTCAGCATCAGGTCGACGATCTGCATGATCTCGCTCTTGTCGAGCTTGTGGAAGACGATGGTCTCGTCGATGCGGTTGATGAGCTCAGGCCGGAAGACCTTCTTCAGCTCGCCCATCACGCGGGACTTCATCTCGTCGTAGCTGAGCCCCTGCTCGTCCCCGACCGAGAAGCCGAAGCCCTGGTTCTTCGAGATCTGCCCGGCGCCGATGTTCGACGTCATGATCACGATCGTGTTCCGGAAGTCGACGCGGCGCCCCTGGGCGTCGGTCAGCTTCCCCTCCTCCAGGATCTGGAGGAGGATGTTGAACACGTCCGGATGCGCCTTCTCGATCTCGTCGAGGAGGATCACGGAGTACGGCTTGCGGCGGACGGCCTCGGTGAGCTGGCCGCCCTCGTCGTAGCCGATGTAGCCCGGGGGCGAGCCGACGAGCCGGGACACGGAGTGCTTCTCCATGTACTCCGACATGTCGACCTGGATCATCGCGTCCTCGTCGCCGAACAGGAACTCGGCGAGCGTGCGTGCCAGCTCGGTCTTCCCCACTCCCGACGGGCCGAGGAAGATGAACGAGCCGGTCGGGCGCTTCGGGTCCTTGATGCCGGCGCGGGCCCGGCGGATCGACTTGGAGACGGCGACGATCGCCTCCTCCTGGCCGATGACGCGCTTGTGCAGCTCCTCCTCCATCCGGATCAGGCGCTGCGACTC
>JAFAIV010000269.1 GCA_019236545.1 Actinomycetota bacterium
GAGCGCGCGCTCCGGCGACCCGCCCTCGCCCTGGGAGAGCTGCTCCAGCTCGCCGCGCGCCGCCTCCAGCCGCGCCAGCAGCTCCTCCGCCCTGCTCAGCGAGTCTTCCGTGCTCATTGCACCCGCTCCCGGCGCCGGCAAAGCCGGCACCTCCGCTCTCTGTGGAGCTCCGTCAAGCCTACGCTCCTCTCTCCTCTCGGACGATGCGGCCCAGGATCCCGTTCACCAGCCTGGCCGCGTCGTCGGACGCGTAGCGCTTCGCGAGGGTGACCGCCTCGTCGAGGACGACCTCGCGCGGGACGGTCGCCTCGTCGAGCTCCTCGAGCGCGACGCGAAGGACGTTCCGCTCGACCGCGCCGAGCCGGTCGGCCGTCCAGTCGTCGGACGCCTCGGTGATGCGAGCGTCGAGCTCCTCGGCCCGGGCCGCGACAGCCTCGGCGAGATGCTGCGTGTAGTCGTCGACCTCGCCCTCGTAGAGCGAGCCGAGCGGCTGCCCGGTGACGTCCCACTGGAAGAGCATGAAGACAGCGGCGCGACGGGCCTCGCGCCGGCTGACCTGGGGCGAGCTCGCCATCAGCGTACGAGCTCCTCGACCGAGACGTCCACGGCGTCGACCACGACCCCGCACATTGCCGCAAGCGCCGCGGCGACCCGCTCCTGAACCGCGCGGGCGACCTCGGGCAGGACGCGCCCGTACTCGACCGCGAGCTCGAGCTCCGCGCGGGCGTGGCCGTCGGCGACGGTGAGCGCCGGCCGGCGGCGCGGTCGGCGCAGCCGGGCGCCCGGGACCTCCGCGACGGCGGTGGAGACGATCTGCGCCAGCGCGCCGGCCGTCACCGTCACGGAGCCGCCGCCGTCGCGGGCGAGCACCGGGCTCACGTCGCAGCCCCCGCCAGCAGCCGCGCGCCCGCCTCCTCGATGAACGAGGTCGAGTACTCGCCGCTGCGGAACTCGTCGCTGCCGAGGATGTCGTGGAGCACGTCGCGCGTCGTCTGGACGCCCTCGATCTCGAACTCCCGCAGCGCCCGCCGGGCCCGCTCGATCGCGAGGTGGCGGTTGTTGTCGAGGACGATCAGCTTGGCGATCATCGAGTCGTAGTACGGGCTGATCGTCGCGCCCTCCTCGACGAAGGTGTCGACGCGGACGCCCGGGCCGAGCGGCGGCCGGAAGCGCGTGATCCGCCCCGGGCTCGGCCGGAAGTCCTCGCGCGGGTCCTCGGCGTTGATGCGGAGCTCGATCGCGTGGCGCGACCGCGAGGCGCGGCCGCCGTGCTCCAGCCGCTCACCGGCCGCGACCCGCACCTGCTGGCGGACGAGGTCGAGCCCGGTCACGAGCTCCGTCACGGGATGCTCGACCTGGAGGCGCGCGTTCAGCTCGATGAAGGAGAACGACCCGTCGGGGCCGACGAGGAACTCGAAGGTGCCGGCGTTGCGGTAGCCGATGTGGTGGCAGGCGCGCTCGGCGGCGGCCTCCATCTCCTCGCGCAGCTCCGGGTCGAGCGCCGGCGACGGCGACTCCTCGATCAGCTTCTGGTGGCGGCGCTGGATCGAGCACTCGCGCTCGCCGCAGGTGAGGACGGTGCCGTGGCTGTCGCAGAGCACCTGGATCTCGACGTGGCGGGCGGGCGAGATCGCCTTCTCGACGTAGAGCGAGCCGTCGCCGAACGCCGCGTGCGCCTCCGCGGCGGCGCGCTGGAACGCGTCGTGGAGCTCGTGCGGCCCGGTGACGAGCCGCATGCCCTTGCCGCCGCCGCCGGCCGCCGCCTTCAGCAGCACGGGGTAGCCGAGCGAGTCCGCCGCGGCGCGCGCGTCCTCCGGCCCGGCGATCCCCTCCGTGCCGGGGACGAGCGGGACGCCCGCCTCGCGCATCTCGGCCTTCGCCTGCGCCTTGTCTCCCATCCGCGCCATCACGTCCGCAGGCGGGCCGATGAAGACGAGGTCGTTGTCCTCGCACATGCGCACGAACTCGGGGTTCTCCGAGAGGAAGCCGTAGCCCGGGTGCACCGCCTCGCAGCCGGTCGTGGTCGCGGCGGCGATGACGGACGGGATGCTGAGGTAGCTCTGCGCAGCCGCCGGCGGCCCGATCCGGACGGCCCGATCGGCGAGCCGCACGTGGAGCGCGTCCTCGTCGGCGGTCGAGTAGATCGCCACGGACTCGATCCCCATCTCCCGCAGCGCGCGGATCACCCGGACGGCGATCTCGCCGCGGTTGGCCACGAGGACGCGCTGGAACATCAGACCGCGTCGAGCGGCCGGCCGGCGAGCGGCTCGAGCTCGAAGAGGACCTGGCCGAACTCGACCGGCTCGGCGTTCTCGACGAGGACGGCGCGGACGACGGCCTCGATGTCGGCCTTGACCTCGTTCATCAGCTTCATCGCCTCGAGGATGCACAGCGTCTGTCCGGGCGAGACGACGTCGCCCTCCTCGACGAACGCCGGCGACCCTGGCTGCGGCGCGCGGTAGAAGGTGCCGACCATCGGCGACTCGACGCGGACGAGGCCGTTGCGCGCGGGCTGCGGCGCGGGCGCGGCGCCGGGCTCCGGCATCGCGAGCGGCGCGTCCGCGGCGATGCCGGCGGCGACGGGGATCACGTCCGGGGTCTGGCGCACCGAGATGCGCATCCCCTCCTCCTCGATCGTGATCTCGCCGATCCCGGAGTCCTGGACGATCTGGACGAGCTCGCGGATCCGCTCGGCGCGGCTCTGCTCGACGCCGGAGAGCTCGTCGTCGCGGCGGCCGCGGCCGCGGATCGCGCGCAGGAGCCGCTCCGCCTCCTCACCGAAGAGGCCGATCAGCAGCAGCTCCTCCTCGCTCGACGCGATGCCCTCCGCCTCCTCGCGCAGCTCCTCGATCGGCGGGACGACGTCCTCCTCCGTGTCGGGGTCGGCGGTGAGCGCCATCGCGCGCTGAAGGGCCGGGTCGATCGGCGCGGGCGGCGTGCCGAAGCGGCCGTCGACGAGGGCGCGGAGCTCGTCCACGACGGTGAGGTAGCGGCTCGCGGAGAGGACGTTGACGAGCGCCTGCGAGGCGAGCACCTGACCGATCGGGGCGGCGAGCGGCGGCCAGCCGGTCTCGGCGCGGATCCGGTCGAGCTCCCCGAGGACATCGTCGAGGCGGTCCTCGGCGCCGTCGGCGAGGAGCGACTGCTGCAGGCCGCTGACGATGCTCGCCGGGACGTCGTGGCGCGCGGCGAGGACGGCGACCCGCGGGGCGAGCGGGGTGATCGGCTCGTCGCCGATGTGCTCGTCGACGAGGTCGGTCGCCCGCCAGAGCGCCTCGACGTCGACGCCTGGATCGAGCCCCATCCCCGCGAGCGCCTCCGCGAGCGCCTCGGCGGAGACACGGTGGAGCGTCAGCGCGAGCGGGAAGATCGCGCACGCGATCACCTGGGCGCCGGCGCGCGCGGCCGCGAGGGTGCACGCGAGGCCGCTGCCGGCGGTGCCCTGCACGTAGATCCCGACCGGCAGCCCGCAGGCATCCGCGAGCGCGCGCACGATCTCCTCCGCCGTGTGCGGCTGCAGCGACCCGGTCGGGTCGTGGAGGAGGACGCGGACGGCGCCGAGCTCGGGCAGCATCGCCGCCCGCTCGATCAGCGTCTCGATCTCGCCGGTGCGACCGGGGCTGTAGACGAGCCCGGCCTCGAAGTCGCGCTCGGCGGCGACGATCGCCTCTGCGGCCTCGCGCAGGTTCGAGATGTCGTTGAGCGGGTCGTGCAGGCGGAAGACGTCGATCCCGTTCGCCGCGGCCGAGGCGACGAACCGCCGCGCGAAGTCGGCGTCGACCGGGCGCGAGCCGACGAGGAAGCGGCCGCGCAGCGCGAGCCCGAGCGGCGTCTTGACGCGCTCCTTGAGCGCGCGGATCCGCTCCCACGGGCTCTCGAGGCCGCGCTTGACCGCCGCGTCGAAGACGCCGCCGCCGGAGACCTCGAGGTACGCGAAACCCGCGCCGTCGAGGATCTCGGCGAGCCGGAACTGCTCCGCGGCCGGGATGCGGCCGGCGAGCGGCTCCTGTCCGAGCAGCCGAATGGTCGTGTCCGCGAGGGTCGGCACGGGCCGCAGCCTATCGCGGGCGGGCGAGGCGCTACGCGCGCTGGATGTAGCGACCCTCGCGAGGGTCGACCTTGAGCCGATCGCCGACGTTCACGAACAGCGGCACCTGGATCACGGCGCCGGTCTCGAGCGTCGCCGGCTTCGTCACGTTCGAGACCGTGTCGCCCTTCACGCCGGGCTCGGTGTCCGTCACGGTCAGCTCGACCGACGACGGGAGCTGGATCGACGAGGGCGCGCCGTTCACGGCCATGACCTGAACGGACGCGTTCGGCTGCATGTACGGCAACTCGTCCGCGACCGCCGCGTGCGGGAGCGAGAACTGCTCGTACGTCTCCTCGTCCATGAAGTGCACGTCCGACCCGTCGTCGTAGAGGAACTGGACGCTCTTCGTCTCGGTGCGCACGCGCGGGAACTTCTCGCCGGCGCGGAAGGTGCGGTCGACGACGCTGCCGCCGTCGAACGCCTTCAGCTTCGTCCGCACGAACGCGCCGCCCTTGCCCGGCTTGACGTGCTGGAACTCGACGATGCGCCAGACCTTGCCGTCCAGCTCGATGTGCATCCCGTTCTTGAACGAGTTCGTGTCGACCGTCTCTGCCACGGCGCGAGATGGTAGCTAGCCGACCGTGACCAGGTCCTTCGTGAACCCGGTCAGGTTCTCGAGGCCGTCCGCGGTGACGACCACGTCGTCCTCGATCCGCACGCCGAAGCGGCCGGAGACGTAGACGCCCGGCTCGACGGTGACGACGTTGCCCGGCTCGAGCGTGTCCGGCGACTCGGTGGAGAGGCGCGGCGCCTCGTGGACGTCGAGCCCGAGCCCGTGGCCGAGCCCGTGGCCGAAGTGGCCGGCGAACGGGGACGCCTCGATCACGTCGCGCGCCGCCTTGTCCGCCTCGACGCCGGTGACGCCCGGGCGGATCG